>JASFLG010000601.1:0-3003 GCA_050118205.1 Pseudomonadales bacterium | reverse complement strand
GCACCAGTGGTCAGAGCACTATGACCATCCCAGAATCAACGACATCGAAACGCAGGATCGTATTGCCGCTGCCATTGCCCTCAGAGTAAGGAGCACGTCAGACACCGGCGAGAGTCCGCCCCCCACGGTCATCGTTTCGGAGCGGTTCACGTCGCCTGAAGACTTCCAGCGCCTCAGGGATGCGATCGAGGCCGCCCGGAAGACTACCCGACGTTGACGGGCCCCCGCTGCAGCGACGGTAGCCGGTCGCCTTCCAGACCCGGTTCGGACTTCCGGCTCGACGGAGTAACCTCCGTCGGGATCAGGGCGGTCGTTCCATACAGGCGCGATAGTACTCGGCAAAGGACTGGTCCGCGAGCCCACCGGTGACCCCCCGAAGGGCACCCGCCGCAGCGCAGAAGGTGCAGCCTGTCACGTTTGTTCTGAACCTCGGCCCAGACAACGACGCCACGCGGCGAGCCATTTGCGGTGCTGAAAAAGAGGGGGGAGGACGCTCCACGTCCAGAGTGAGGAAGAAGCAGGCCCCGACGGTACCCAAAGCGCCACCCATGCCTACCACCGTCAGACCGGCAAGGAACTCGGTCAGAACAGCGCCGCCGTCTCTCGTCATCCCGAGCGTGCGGCCGGTGACCGGATCGATCTCCCACCAGCCGAATGGCTGCTCGCCGATCGACCCTGCCCGAGGTAGCATCGTCGGCACGATCAGCGCGCCATCGGACAGTGCTTGCGCAACCATCGCCTTTTCCACGATCGCATCCGGCGCCATGGGTGGCGTCTCATTCCAGACGCGGCGCGTAGCGTGATCTCCGTTCGCCACCCCGTTATCCACCGTCGGAGTGCCCGCCCAAACACCGCCGATTGCGGCCTCGATGTGCGTTTCCGCGACTCCTGCCTGCAGCACGAGATCCGGTGCCGGCTCCGGCATGCCGTCCTCGAGCCGGAAGGCGCGGCGGGAGTTGGTCATGATGTCGAATACGCGTGCCGTGGAGGAAGTGGGAAGCAATGGTGCAGTGACGCGAATCACATTCGGCGCATCCCGATACGTCACCGATCCCGGCTCCGCCGGCATTGCGCGGTCCAGCGCAGCGAGCTGTGTTGCCACATTGTCACCCGAGGGCCTCGCTTCCATCTCAGGCCGTGGCAGACAGGCGAGAGAATCACACTGGCCGATCGCTGGATCGAGCATCGCCCGGATCAGCGGCGCTTGACGCAGTACATCACCCATTTCCTCATCAATAACGTAGGCCTCCACGAGTCCACCCGAGGCGAAACCCAGGGAATGGGAACGTGCGAGCTCCGACACGAGCGCGATACGACGCGCCGTGTCGTTGGACTCCGGATCTCGCTTAACCCTCTCCGGCGCTTTGTACAGAAATCGCTCGACCGTCCGGCTACTGCCGTCCGGCCGTACAAGTGTCAACTGCAGCCGGACAGAGTCGATGGCGCGTATGGGTTCCGACGCATCCTTGCTGGCACCCAGGCCGCGCAACGCCGATGCTGCGGATTCGAACCGCTGGCCAACCGTCTCGAATACTCCAGTCTGGGACACCTGGATCAGATCGGGCGGGATCACGATACCGTTCAGCGCCAGCGCCATGGCTCCGGCCGGCAAACCTTGATTGATGAACGGGACCAGGAAGCGAGCTTCGGCCGCTGGCGCGACATTGTCCGTAAACGACGTCCGGCGCAGCAGCGTATCCGGCAGCAGTACGAGCGAGAGCGACTGGCCCGCGACATTGGCGCTCGGAAACTCCATGGGCCCCATCAACGGCGCCGTGCGTACGTCCCCCGCCACGCGCTGATCAACAAACAGCTGCAGCCGCACGCGATGGGTGAGCTCGGGAGGAATCGTCCCGCTGTAGGTTTCGACGACACCGACCTCGGCTGGCGGGTCCCCACCGAAAGCCGCGTGTACCGCTTGCCAGGGCGCGGCGGGTCCCGTGCGATAATCAACCCAGAAGTACGCCCTGGCCTCACGCAGGACCTCATCGCCGGCATCACTGGTGCCCAACCTGACATCCGCGCTTGCAAGCGCCGCGAGCAGGCTACTGCTGTCCCGTCGAATGCTCTCACCCAGCTCATGGCGCGTAATCCGGGGCGGCACGGTCCCGCCCACGGACTCAAGTGGCGGTATGTCGCTCAGCCTTTCCCGGAACCGTGCGAAGGCGCTCGAGAAAGCAACCTCGTCCCACACCGCCGGTGAACCCGGTCGTCGCGCGAGCCCGCCCAACAATCGCCTCGCATCGGCCGGTGTCAATGTGCCGCGACGGATCACCGCCTCGAAGCCTGCGTCGTTGAGCAGTGTGGCCAGCAGCAGACTCTGATCCAGTGCATTGCCCGCTCTGGCAAGCAGCGTCCCATGGGCGCCGCGCAGCGAGCCGGCATAGGGTTCATAGGCAATCTGCTCAGAAACGAAGCGTGCAAGCTCGACGTCATCGTAGTCTAGGTGGTCAAGCAGGGCGTCCTGCTCAAACGCGGCACGGTCGATTGCCGGCCTTACCGCATCGGCGAAACTGAGTGTCTCGCGGGTAATCTTTCGTAGCGCCTCCACAAGCCTGGGATCGGGGTTGCCACCCGCGTTTACGGCAGGTTCCTTTGAGAGCGCCACAGCCGACTGCAGAACCAGCATCAACCCGAACGACAGCAGTACAGGTCGCGTTCTGCTCATGGTCTCCTCGTGCCTCATCAGCGCTTACTCCAGGGCCCCACTCACCAGCAGCTCCCCTACCTTCTCGTCGTCGTAGCCGAGCACCTCGTTCAGCACGAACATCATGTCGCGGTTGAATGTGGGGGCGCTGGTATCCACGGCGGGTGTGGATCGAGACATCCGGATCCGTGCCGCCTCGATAGCGGTCTCACCGCCTTCCGGGTGCGGTATCCGGATGAAGTGACCGAGATGGGCGAGTTGTGGGTCGGCGACGAGCTCCGGGCTGTTCTGCACCATGGCCGCAGGCACACCGACCGCCTGCAGCGTCTGCTCGAGGGCACCGCCGTCCTGACCCT
>JASFLG010000600.1:0-3027 GCA_050118205.1 Pseudomonadales bacterium | reverse complement strand
TCGCGCAGATATGGAGTGCCCTCAAGACTGAGGACCTGGACGCTCAGAAGCTTCGGGAGCTGCGCGCGAACAGCCCGCTCGGACAGGTGCTCGCCGCCGGCGTAGCGAATGCCAAGCGGGGCCGCGAGGTCATGAAGGAGGCGATGGAGGAGGCTGCCAGCCAGGTCAGTCACGACATGGAACGCTATCTCACCTCACTCGGCATCATCGCATCCATCTCGCCGCTGCTCGGCCTGCTCGGCACCGTGGTCGGCATGATCAAGGTGTTCACGGCTCTGATGCTGGAGGGGGCGGGCAACGCCAACGTGCTCGCCGGTGGGATCTCCCAGGCGCTGATCACCACCGCGGCCGGCCTGTCGGTGGCGATCCCGGCGCTGATCTTCCACCGCTTCTTCCTGCGCCGGATCGACGAGCTGATCGTTACCATGGAGCAGGAGGCGGGAAAGCTGGTCGAGATCCTGCAGGGGGACCGTGACGAGGAGCCGCGGCTGTGAAGTTCTCCCGGCGTGGCCGTCTGGAGGCCAGCGTGGAGCTGACGCCGCTCATCGACGTGGTGTTCCTGCTGCTCATCTTCTTCATGGTCTCCACCACGTTCATTCGAGAGACCCAGCTCAAGATCGATCTGCCGGAGGCGGCTGGCGAGCTGCAGGAGATCGAGGAGGACGTCATCGAGGTCACCGTGGATCGCGTCGGCGACTACGCGGTCAATGATCGCCTGCTCGCGAACAACGACATCGACACCCTGGTGCGCGCCCTGGAGGCCGCGCTCGAAGCGGGCGCCGGCAACGGATCCCGGCTCATCATCACCGCCGACGCGAACGCCACGCACCAGAGCGTGGTGCGGGCCATGGACGCGGCAGGTCGGGTGGGACTCACCCGCATCAGCATCACCACCCAGCAGCCCTCGGAAGAGTGAGCGATCTCAGGCCCTCCGCGTTGAAGGTCGAGTTGAAAGGAGAGGGCCGTACCGACGGCGCAGCGCCCGGGGCACCCGATCAGGGGGTGCCGGACGCCACTGATTCCATGAACATGACGGGCGGGACGGACGTCGAAGCCGTGCGCGTCAGGCCGGCGGCCCGCGACTGGGCGACGTACCGTCGACTGCTCCGCTACGTGAAGCCGCACTGGTTTACCTTCCTGCTCGGGGTGATCGGATTCCAGATCGGCAGTGGTGCCGAGGCGTATTTCGCAAAGATGTTCGGCGACCTGATCGACAGCTGGCCCGAGACTTCCATCCTCATCCCTCTGTTCATGCTGGCGGCAGCCTTCGCCCGGGGATTGGGTGAGATTGCCGGAGAGATTCTTCTCAGCCGGATCTCCTTCGCCGTGGTGCACGACTTGCGCGGCCAGCTCTTCGAGCAGCTCCTGTACCTGCCCAGCCAGTACTTCGACGCCAGCAGTCAGGGCCATCTCGTCTCCCGGATCACGTTCAACGTCACCCAGCTCCGCAGCACCAGCACGGACGCGTTGCAGACCATTGTGCAGGACGGCGGCAAGCTGCTGGTGTTCCTCGGCATGATGCTCTACCTGAGCTGGCAGCTGACGCTGATCTTCGTGGTCACCGCGCCGATCATCGCCCTGGTGGTCGGCTGGGCCAGCCGGCGGTTCCGACGGATCAGCCGGCGGATCCAGAACTCCATGGGGGACGTCACCCACGTCGCCTCGGAAGCGGTTTCCGGATACCGGGTGGTGCGCATTTTTGGCGGTGAGGCCTACGAGCGGGACCGCTTCAACCGTTCGAGTGAGGCCAATCGACGCCAGAATCTGAAGATGATCGCCACGAAGGTGGTGAGCACTCAGGTCATACAGATCTTCGTCGCCATGGCGCTGTCCGTGCTCATCGCGGTGCTGTTCCAGCCGGAGGTCGGCGGGTCCCTGAGCACCGGGGAGATCGTCACGTTTCTCGGGCTGGCCGGGCTGATGGCCAGGCCGCTGCGCAAGCTCACCGAGGTCAATGCGCGGCTGCAGCGCGGGCTGGCTGCGGCCGAAGACATCTTCGAGCAGCTCGACCAGCGGCGGGAGATAGACGAGGGCACCGTCGACGTCGATCGGGTGGACGGAAGGATCGAGTTCCAAAATGTGAACTTCAGCTACGCCAGCGGCTCCGGTCCGGTGCTGAAGGATTTGAACCTCACCATCGAGCCGGGACAGACGGTGGCGCTGGTGGGTCGGTCGGGGAGCGGTAAATCGACCCTGGCGAGCCTCATTCCGCGTTTCTACGAGCCGGACAGCGGAGAGATCCTGCTCGATGGACGGCCGGTGCAGAGCTACACCCTGGACGCGCTGCGCCGGCAGATCGCGCTCGTGACCCAGCAGGTGACCCTGTTCAACGGGTCGCTCGCCAGCAACATCGCTTACGGCTGCCTCGCGGGTGCGTCCGCAGAAACCGTGCAGGATGCCATCACCCGCGCCCATGCGGACGTCTTCATCGACGAGCTGCCGGAAGGGCTCGACACCGTGGTGGGCGACGACGGGGTGCTGCTGTCCGGTGGCCAGCGACAACGCGTGGCCATTGCCCGCGCACTGCTCAAGGACGCGCCGGTGCTGATCCTCGACGAGGCGACCTCCGCCCTCGATGCTACCTCGGAGCGTCACATTCAGGCGGCGCTCGAAGAGGTCATGCGCGGACGTACGACCCTGGTCATCGCGCACCGGCTCTCGACCATCGAGAACGCCGACGTGATTCTGGTGATGCAGGACGGCCGCATCATCGAGTCCGGCTCCCACCCGGAGCTGCTGGCTGCCGGCGGCGCCTACGCGGATCTCTACAACGCGCAGTTCGAAGACAGTCAGCCCGGTTCGGAGAGCGCGAAGGAGAAGGCGAAAGCGAAAGCGAAAGCGGAAAAGAAGACACGGTCCTCAGCGGGCAAGGCGCCGGCTATCGGCCTGGGTCCCGTTTTACCGGCCGTGGAGCGACGTCTCTCGCCGCTCGCCCACGCCTGGTACGAGCAGGCCGGCTGGTTGAAGCTGCTGGCACCCCTGTCGTGGATCTATGGGAAGGTTGCGCAACGGCGCCGACTGAACTAC
>JASFLG010000599.1:0-3029 GCA_050118205.1 Pseudomonadales bacterium | reverse complement strand
GCCGTCTCCGAGCTCTGCGAGCTGTTCGACGTGCCCCAGCCGGCACTCAGCCACCACCTGAAGATTCTCCACCAGGCGGGACTCGTCGCCCGGCGCCGGGAAGGCAACAGCATCTTCTACCGACGCGCGGCGCTCGCGCACGACGCGCCCGCCGCCACGCTGCTCGAGGCGCTGGACGAGTCGCCGCGACCCGAAGGGATCGAGGCACGGATCACTCGCATTCACGACCGTCGGAACGAACGTTCCGCCGAGTTCTTCGTCCGTCACGCGGACCGGATCAATGCCCGCCAGGCGGAGATCTGCGAGCCCGCGACCTACGCCGACGTGGTCCTGCAGATGGTCGATGACGCCACCAGCGAGGGTCTCGGGGCGGGCCAGGTGCTGGAGGTGGGTCCCGGCGCCGGGCGCCTGCTCGCCGGGCTGGCCGACCGCTTCGAGCGCGCCGTCGGCGTCGACAACGCCCGACCCATGCTGAGTGCCGCCCGGGAGACGCTCGCGCGCAGACCCGGCGTGCGCCTGCGTTATCAGGATTTCATGACCCTGCCCCGGCAACGCCGCTACGACGCGGTGGTGGCGGCGATGGTCGTTCACCACCAGGCCTCGCCTGCCGCGTTCTTCCGGCAGGCCGCCAGGCTCACACGGGCCGACGGCGCGCTGGTGGTGGCCGAGCTCGTCCGGCACGACCAGGAGTGGGCAGCCGAGGCCTGCGGGGATCAGTGGCTCGGCTTCGAGCCGGAGGAACTCATGGGCTGGGCCACGAGCGCCGGGTACGACGCCGTGCAGTCCCAGTATCTCGCTCAGAAGAACGGCTTCGGCATCCAGGTGCACCGGTTCCGGATAACGGACCTTCACGACGAACGACAACAGAGGAAAACGCAATGACCGACTACCGAGTAGCTGACATCGGACTCGCCGACTTCGGCCGCAGGGAGATCACGCTGGCCGAAGCGGAGATGCCGGCGCTGATGGCACTCAGGAAACGCTATGCCGCCGATCAGCCTCTGGCCGGCGCGAGGATCATCGGCTGCATCCACATGACCATCCAGACCGCCGTGCTCATCGAGACTCTGGTCGAGCTCGGCGCCGAGGTCCGCTGGTCGTCGTGCAACATCTTCTCGACCCAGGACCACGCCGCCGCTGCCATGGCTGCCGGGGGCATTCCCGTGTTCGCGTGGAAGGGCGAGACAGAGGAAGAGTACGAATGGTGCATCGAGCAGACGATCCTCAAGGACGGCAAGCCCTGGAACGCCAACCTGCTGCTCGATGATGGCGGCGACCTGACCCTGATGATCCACGAGAAGTATCCCGAGATGCTCGCGCACATCCACGGGGTGTCCGAGGAGACGACCACCGGCGTGCATCGCCTCTACGAGATGATGAAGAAAGGAACGCTGAAGGTCCCCGCCGTCAACGTCAACGACTCCGTCACCAAATCGAAGAACGACAACAAGTACGGCTGCCGGCACAGCCTGAACGACGCGATCAAGCGCGGCACGGACATGCTGATGGCCGGGAAGCGCGCGCTGGTGGTGGGCTACGGCGACGTGGGCAAGGGCTCAGCCCAGAGCCTGCGGCAGGAAGGCATGATCGTGCGTGTGGTGGAGGTGGACCCCATCTGTGCCATGCAGGCCTGCATGGACGGCTTCGAGGTGGTCTCTCCCTACAACACAGGGGTCAACACCGGAAAGCTCTCCGACGTCAACACCACCCTGCTCAAGGATACGGATCTGATCGTCACGTGCACGGGTAACACCAACGTCTGCGATGCCAACATGCTGCAGACGATCAAAGCCGGCGCCGTGGTCTGCAACATCGGTCACTTCGACAACGAGATCGACACAGCTTACATGCGCAAGCACTGGCGCTGGGAGCCGGTCAAGGATCAGGTGCACCAGATTTTCCGCAGCGACGATCCGCGCGATTACCTGATCCTTCTTTCCGAGGGCCGGCTGGTGAACCTGGGGAACGCCATGGGGCACCCCTCCCGGGTCATGGACGGCTCGTTCGCAAACCAGGTGCTCGCCCAGATGCACCTCTACGAGCAGCGCTGGGCCGACCAGCCGGAGAATCAGCGGTCACCGATCACCGTGGAGGTGCTGCCGAAGAAGCTGGACGAAGAGGTGGCGGAGCTGATGGTGCAGGGCTTCGGTGGCGTGCTCACCCGGCTCACGGCCGGCCAGGCGGAGTACATCGGGGTGGAGCAGGAGGGTCCGTACAAGCCGGACTCCTACAAGTACTGAACATCATGTCAGACGCGCCGAAGCCAACGCTGCCATTCTATGCGCTCCTGTTCTTCGCGCTGCTGACTTTCGGCGTCACCTGGAGCGTGATTGGCGGCTATATCTACTTTCCAGAACAAGCCGCCAGGACCTTCGGCGAGATCAGCGGCAGCCATCCGCTTTACTTCCTGGCCACATGGGCGCCCGGGATTTCAGGCGTTCTGCTCGTGCTGGCCTTCGGGGGCTTGCGGGGCCTGCGCGCCTTTTTCTCGCGCCTTCTGTACTGGCGCTGCGCACCGGGCTGGTGGGGCTTCATCCTTGTCGGCATCCCGGTCGTCTTCATGGCCGGGTCGCTGATCAAGGGCGGGCCGCTTCTTGCGCCGATGCCGCCGGAGGGCGTGGGCGCAATGATCGCCGTGATGTTCATGATGCTGTTTCTCGGGCCGCTGGAGGAGTTTGGCTGGCGCGGGGTCGCGCAGCCGCTTCTGCAACGTCACCTGGCCCCTTTCTGGGCCGGGGCCACCATCGGGGCGGCCTGGGGCCTCTGGCACCTTCCGGCCTTCTACCTTGCGGGCGTGGTCTATGAGAACTGGTCCTTCCTGCCCTTCTTCATCGGCAACGTCACGCTGGCCATCCTCGTGACGCCGATCTTCAACAGCGCGCGCGGTAGCCTGCTGTTGCCGATGCTGTTCCACTGGCAACTCATCAACCCGTTCTGGCCCGACGCGCAGCCATGGGACACCTGGATCCTGGTCGTGGTGGCCGTGGTCGTGGTCTGGCTGAACCGCAAGACGATGTTCAGCCGCGACG
>JASFLG010000598.1:0-3035 GCA_050118205.1 Pseudomonadales bacterium | reverse complement strand
CCTTGCGGCGCAGGGCGAGAAAGGCGATGGGCACGAACAGATAAGCCACGATGGTGGCGAAGCCGCCGGCGTCGATGAGCCAGACGAGCACCGTCCGGCCGAACAGGGGCGAGAGGCAGCAGAGGATACCGATGGCCACGATGCCCACGTACGGTGTGTGAAAGCGCGGGTGCAGCCTGGCGAACACCGCCGGCACCATCCCGGACTCGGCCAGGGCGTAGAGCAGCCGGCTGGCACCGATGACGAAGGCGTTCCAGCTGGTCAGGATACCGGCGACGCCACCGAGCACGAGCAAAGCACCGGCACCCGGGTGGCCCCAGAGCGCGGTCGCCGCGTCTCCGGTTGCCATGGTGCTCTGCTGCAGCAGCGGTTCGGGTATGGCCATGGCGACGGCAAAGCTGATCAGGCCGTACCAGAGAACGGCCAGAAACACCGAGATCACCAGCAGCATCCCGACGCGCCCCGGCGCCAGGTTGATTTCCTCCGCGGACTGGGGAATCACGTCGAAGCCCACCAGCAGCGCCGGCACCATGATGAGGACGCTCAGGATGCCGCTGGCCGGTACCCCGATCCACGGTCTGGCGTTGTCGATCTCGCCGAAGGCGAGCGCACCGGTCAGCAGCGCCACCCCGGAGATCACGATGAGCGAGAACGCCACGGTCTGGAACCAGGCGGCGGGCTTGATACCGAGCACGTTGATGGTGGTGATGAGCACCGAGGTGCCCGCACCGATGAGCACGAACCCCAGATCCACGTCCGAGCCGAACAGGGTCCAGAGGGTGCCGAGCCGGATATTCGGCAGCAGGTACTCAACGGCCGTAGGCAGGGCCACCGCCTCGAACAGGCACACGTTCACGTAGGCGAGCAGCAGCGACCACGTGCAGAAGAACGACCAGCCGGCACCGAGGCCGCGGTGGGTGTACACGTGCTCGCCGCCGGCCTGAGGCATGGCGGCAACGAGCTCGCTGTAGGTCAGCCCGATCAGCGCGATGGCCAGGCCGCCGCCCCCGAAGGCGATCAGCGTGCCCATGGAGCCGGCCTCGTGCACCCAGAATCCGGTCATCAGAACCCAGCTCCAGCCGATCATGGCGCCGAAGGCCAGGGTGATCACCTCGCGGTTGCGCAGCACGCGGTCGAAGTGGGGTTGCTCACGGGAATGCGAGGTGGCCGGGTCGCGCTTCATGGCAGCAAGGTTGCTAAAATCGGTGGTCGAAGGATACCCGATGCAGCAGTTCGATTTTCAGCACCGCCACAAGCAGTACTTCATCCGGATCACGGACGACGGCACGGTGGCGCTGTACGTGGACGGCTGCCTGCGTAAGGATCGGCCCAGGTCGGGTCGCGAGCCGCAGTACGTCTGGACCAATGTGGAGCTGGAGTGGGAAGAACACCACTACATCGAAGCACGCTACTGGGCGTCCAGCGGCCGCCTGCAGGTGACCGTGAATGGTGAGGCGGTGTTCGACCAGCCGGTTGCCGCCTGACGGCGACACACCCTGAGCCGGCGGGCTGCGGAAAAACGAGGAGAACGGCCATGGCAGAGAATCAACAGTCAACGTATGCAGAGACGCCCAGGGACGCGATGCTGGGGCTGCTCGAGCGTCAGCGCGCGGACTATCTGGCGGAGGGCACGGTCAGCGCGGCCAGGCGCCGGGACCGGCTCGAGCGGGCGGTCGGACTCCTGAAGCAGCATCAGGACCGTCTCGTGGCGGCGATGCGCGACGACTTCGGCCACCGCAGCGAGCATCAGTCCCTGTTCACCGACATCGCAAGCTGCATCGGGCCGCTGCGCCACGCGCAGGCAAGCCTGGAAAAGTGGATGAAGCCGGAGAAGCGCAAGGTGGGTCCCTTCCCGCTCAATCTGCTCGGGGCCAAGGCGCGTGTGGAGTATCAGCCGCTCGGCGTGGTGGGCGTGATCAGCCCCTGGAACTTTCCGGTCAACCTGACCTTCACCCCGCTGGCAGGCATCCTTGCCGCGGGCAACCGGTGCATGATCAAGCCGTCCGAGTTCACCCCTGCCACCTCCGAGGTGATGGCCGAGATCATCCCCACGGTATTCGACGAGATGGAAGTGGCGGTCGTCACCGGTGGCCCTCAGACTGGTGCCGACTTCGCCGGGCTGCCGTTCGACCACCTGCTCTTCACCGGCGCCACCTCGATTGCGCGCCACGTGATGCGCGCCGCCTCGGAGAACCTGGTGCCGGTGACGCTGGAGCTCGGCGGCAAGTCGCCCGTGGTGGTCGGCCGCTCGGCAAACATCCAGAAGACGGCGAACGCCATCATGATGGGCAAGACCATGAACGCCGGGCAGATCTGTCTGGCGCCCGACTACGTCTTCGTTCCGGAGGAGAAGGTGGACGCTTTCGTGGAGTCCGCCGCCCGCTCGGTGGAGAAGATGTATCCGACGCTGCTGGACAATCCGGACTACACGTCCGTGATCAACGAGCGCCACTACCAGCGTCTGAACGGCTACCTGGAGGACGCCAGGGAGAAAGGCGCCCGGGTCGTGGAGATCAACCCGGCCGGGGAGGACTTCCGCCAGCAGCCGTTCCACAAGATTCCGCCGACGCTCGTGCTCGATCCGACGGACGACATGAGCCTGATGCAGGACGAGATCTTCGGGCCCATCATGCCCGTGAAGGGTTACCGGGACGTGAAGGAGACCATCGACTACGTGAATCACAAGCCGCGACCACTCGGGCTCTACTACTTCGGCCAGGATCGCGCCGAGGAAGAGCGGGTGCTGAGCCACACCACGTCGGGCGGGGTCACGGTGAACGACGTGGTCATGCACGTCGCTCAGGAGGACCTCCCCTTCGGTGGGGTCGGCCCGTCCGGCATGGGTGCCTACCACGGCCATGATGGCTTCAGGACGTTCAGTCACGCCAAGGCCGTGTTCACCCAGAGCCGGATCGACGTGGCGGAGCTCGCCGGCCTCAAGCCGCCGTACGGCGAGAAGATGCTGAAGGCCGTCCGGGGGCAGATGAAGTAATGAGCGCGCAGACGGCCATTGCGACGCACGCCTTTGCCCGGGA
>JASFLG010000597.1:0-3035 GCA_050118205.1 Pseudomonadales bacterium | reverse complement strand
GCCATGGCGATGCCATCACCGGTGTTGAAACGGGTTCCCCGCACACGCGCCAGGTCCCAGCCGGGCCCGAGGTAGCTGGCGCGCCAGGTAGGGTTGGACTCGAATCCGCCGCAGGCGAGTATCACCGCATCCGCATGAAAGGTGTCGGCACCCTCCGCGGTGCTCACCCCGACGCCAGCGACTCTGCCCTGCTCCTCGATCAGAGACGTGGCGCGGGTCGCGTAGCGGATGACCACGCCCCGCTCCCGGGCGATGCGGGTGAGGGATTCCACCAGGCCCGGGCCTCCACCCCAGGCCTCTACGGTGAGGCCTCCCCAGAATCGGACCCTTCCGTCCACCTCGAAGGACTGGCGACCGTAGAGCGGCAGAAACCGCACGCCCTCCTCGCGCATCCAGGACAGGGTCTCGAAGCTCTGCTCCACGAGCACCTCGGCGAGCGCCGGATCCGTCCGATAGTGGGTTACCCGACCCAGATCCTCGTAAAAGCTGGCTGCGTCGTAGCTGCCGAAATCCGTTCGAGCGACCTCGTCGTCGGTCAGGTCCGGCATCAGGATCCTGAGGTCGTCGACGCCATCGTAGGCCACGCGCATCGCGCCGGCGGTGAATCGGGAGTTACCACCAGCGAGCGCCTCGGGTGCCCGTTCGAGCAGGGTGACGCGGGCTCCGGCTCGGGCTGCGCTGATGGCGGCGCAGAGCGCCGCGTTGCCGCCACCCACGACAATGACCTGGGCAGTACTCAAGATTTGCCCCGTTTTCCCCCCTGACTTAGTCTTGCCGAGACTACCACAGGGGACCCCGTACGACGGGAGACAGGTGAATCTACCGAAGACCTCCTTCGCGATGGTGCAGACGGGCAAGAGGCTGCTCGAGCCACGCGACCTGCCCATCCCGGACATCGACGCGGATTCGGCGATCCTCAAGCTGGAGGCCTGTGGCATCTGCGGCAGCGACTACGAGCAGTTCGAGGGTCTGCTGCGCACGCCGGTGCCCGTGGTGCCGGGCCACGAGCCCCTGGGCACCATTGCCCGCATCGGCGATCGCGCCGCGGCCCGCTGGGGCGTGGACGTGGGAGACCGCGTCGCCGTGGAGACCATGATTTCCTGCCGGCACTGCGAGCATTGCCTGGGAGGCACCTACCATCTGTGTGACGAGCGCCGGATCTACTCCTACATCCCGACCACGGAACCGCCCGGTCTGTGGGGCGGCTACTCGCAGTACATGTATCTCCATCCCAACTCCGTGGTGCATCGGATCTCGGCTGACCTGGCTGCGTCGATCGCGGTGATGTTCAATCCGCTCGGCGCGGGATTCCGCTGGGCCGTGGAGATGCCGCAGACGGCACCCGGAGACACCGTGGTGATTCTCGGCCCTGGGCAGCGCGGGCTGGCGAGCGTCATTGCCTGCCGGGAAGTGGGCGCCGGGACCATCATCGTCACGGGTCTTGCGGCCGATGCGGACAAGCTCGCACTCGCTCGCCGTTTCGGCGCGGATCACACCATTGACGTGGAGAACGAGGACGCGGTGAGGCGGGTCAAGGAGATCACCGGTGGTCGGGGCGCCGACGTGGTGGTGGACGTCAGCTCCTACGCTACCCAGCCCGTGGTGGATGCGCTGTCCATGGTGCGCACGGGTGGCCGGGTCGTGCTGGCCGGTGTGAAGGGGTTCCGACCTGTGGAAGGGCTTGTCTCGGATCTGATCGTCATGAAGGAGATCCGCATCATGGGTGCGATCGGGGTCACTTCCAGTGGCTACAGAAGCGCGATCCGCCTGCTCGAGTCGGGCCGCGTGCCGGTGGCAGACATGCACACTCACGACTTCGCGCTTTCCGATGCAGCGCTGGCGATCAGGACCCTCGCCCGAGAGATACCGGATGATCAGTCCATCCACTCGTGCCTGTTGCCCGAGTTCTGATCGTTGCCGTCGCCCGGTCCCTTAGTTCCAACCTCGAAGGAAGTCTCAGATGAGCACAGCAACGAAGGCCATTCCGTTCGATGAGCGCATAGCCAAGGGATTCATCGGCTCGCGCGGGGGCGGGGGCCTGATCGATTTTCTCGGTGTGGAGATCACCGGGGCCGAGCCCGGTACGATGACCGGGCGCTTCGAAGTGCGTGACGAACTCCTTACGCCGATGGGCAACATGCACGGCGGCGTGCTGTCCGCATTCTGTGATCACATGCTCGGCTGCGTGTGCTATCCCGCGATGAAGAAAGGCCAGTGGGCGGCGACGACGGAATTCAAGATCAACCTCACCGCGCCCGTCAGCACCGGTGTCGTGGAGGCCCGGGCCGAGATCGTCAATCTGTCGCGTACTCAGGCCGTGGTGCGAATCGACGTGCACAACGAGGGTCGGCTGGCGGCCATGGCGCAGGGCACCGTGACCATACGGGATCCCCGTTGAGCGGGTGCCGCCTGCTCGTCGTTCTGCTTGCGCTGATCGCATGCGGATGCGGGTCCATCCCGCTCGATGCCGCGCCACCGGCCGGGTTCGATCTGAACGGTCACTGGGTGCTCGGCAGCAAGCAGAAGGACGTGCCCCCACGTCGCGACGGACAGTTCCTCGGGCAGGACTTTCCGCTGCTGGTGAGTGAGGAGATGACCATCGAGCAGGATGCCCGCTCCATGGGTATCGAGTACGAAGGTGGCGGCTATCGTGACGTGACCTGGGGCGAGCGACGTCGTGGTGTCTGGGAGGTACGGGCCGGCTGGCACGAGGGGGATCTGCACATCTACTCGAAGGCGCCGGATACGTCTGCCGTGGAGGTGTGGCACCTGTCCAATGATGGTGAGCAACTGGACATCGACATTCGGGTGAAGGGCCCGCGGGACCAGAGCTTCCGGCGGGTATTCCGCCGCTCAGACGCCATCTGAGGCTTCGGTACCCTCGTCGAGGCGGCGCAGCGACTCCTCGGCGAGCTTCCGCCAGACGGGCAGCACGGCCCAGTTCCTGGCATTGGTGAGGTAGGGGCGGGCCCGCGTGTCTCCGATCAGACGGTAACTCTCGCCGAGGTAGTAGTTCACCATGGCCGCCCACGGGG
>JASFLG010000596.1:0-3037 GCA_050118205.1 Pseudomonadales bacterium | reverse complement strand
GCCGAGGAGCGCCCCCTTGCCGATGCCCGTCGGCCCCGTGATCTCCAGGAACAGCACCTCACCGTGCTGGGTGCGTCGGATCAGCTCGCCGATCAGGTTCACTTCCCTGGCGCGCCCGTAGAGCCGTTTCGGCATGGCCAGCTGGCCCGGCGCGTCGGTCTGGCCGAGACGGAAGGGAATCACGTTGGCGTGATTCTGACCTTCCATCAGGTCGTCGCGAACCGCGGCGGCGGACTGGTAGCGGTCTTCCGGCTGCTTGGCGAGCAGCTTCAGGATCACCTCCGAGAGCCAGCGCGGCACGTTTTCCGCCAGCGCCGACGGCGGCCGCGGCGTGCTGGCGATGTGCGCGTGGATCAGCTCCAGCGGGTCGGTGTTCGAGAACGGTGGGCTGCCGGTGAACAGCTCGTAGAGGGTGGCGCCGAGGGAGTAGAGGTCCGTGCGGTAGTCCACCACCCGGTTGACCCGGCCGGTCTGCTCCGGGGACACGTAGGGCAGGGTGCCGGTGAGCTGGTTGAACGACTCGCTCTCCGGATACTGCCGCGGCACCAGCGTGGCCAGACCGAAGTCGATCAGGTAGACGGCGGTGGGATCGTCGCAGACGACGATGTTGCCCGGGTTCAGGTCCCGGTGAATCACGCCCTCGTCATGGATGGACTGCAGGGCCTTGGTGATCTCCACCGCAATGTCGATGCGTTCCTCGAAGGAGATGTCGCGGGATTGAAGGATGCTGCGCAGCGACTCACCGCCGGGGTCGTCGAAGATGATCCTCGGGGCACGGTCATCCATGGCCAGCGCCCGGCACACGTAGGGGCTGGTCAGGGACTGGTTGATGTTGAACTCGTGGTGGTAGCGCGCGATCGCGTTCGGCGTCTGGGCGCTCGCCTTCAGCGACTTGGTGATGACGGGCTGATCGTGCCAGAGCGTACGCCGCACCAGGGTGGACGCACTCTCATAGATCTTCTTGTCAACGACCGCTTCTGCCACGTGAACTCCGTACCCGGACCGCCGGGTCGGCAGCCGTGCTGCCAGCCCCCTCCGAGCGCTCGGCTTGCTCAGTGACTACTCTACCCCAGGCCGGCTCCGGATCAGACCACTTCCGGCGTGAACAGATACCCCGTCCCGTGGATGGTGGCGATGATCTTGGCGTTGGCCGCCCGCTCGCCGAGCTTCTTACGGAGCTGGCCGACGAGCACATCGATGTAGCGATCGTCGGGGAACCATTCCCGGTTGCGGATCCGGTTCATCAGCTGATCGCGGTTCATCACCTCGCCCGCCTTCTCCATGAAAGCGAGGAGCAGCTGATACTCGCCGGCAGACAGCGTGGTCTGCGTCCCGTCCGGCGCGGTCAGCTCGCGCTTGTTCAGATCGAGCTGCCAGCCCTCGAAGGTCCGGATGTGATTCTTGCGCCGCTGCTTCTGCTGAATGTGCACCCGGCGGATCAGGTTGCGCGCCCGGCTCAGGAGCTCGCGCGGATCGAACGGCTTGGTCACGTAGTCGTCGGCGCCGGATTCGAGACCGAGGATCCGGTCGATCTGCTCCTGTTTGCTCGTGACCAGTATGATGCCCACGTCCGACTGGCTGCGTATCTCCCGCGTGAGGGTGAGACCGTCCTTGCCGGGAAGCTTGATGTCGAGCAGCACGGCGATAACGTCGGAGTCGGTGAGCAGCGGCAGAACCTCGTCACCGCTGTCGGTGGAGGTTACGCGGAAGCCTTCGTCTTCGAAGTAGGAAACGAGCTGGTCGCGGGTGATAGGTTCGTCTTCGACGACCAGTATGTGGTCCTGCTGTTCTGCCATGGTTCCCCGTCCTGTTGGAACGCCAGTAAACTGTTGATTACGAAAGATAAGTAACGCACCTTGGCCTGGCTTTTTCAAGGCGCGATGCAGGGCGGAGTTGGGAGTTGGGCAGTGCGTCACGAATTGCCGCGGCACCCGTTCACCCGAGGCCGATGAAGCTACGCAGGTTGAAGATATGAAGATACCGCTCACCAGCCTGTCGGCCGACGCGCTCGCAGGTATCATCGAAGCCTTCGTGTTGCGGGAGGGCACGGACTACGGGCCCGTCGAGCACGATCTGGAAGGTAAGTGCCGGGCCGTGCGCCGTCAGCTGGATGCCGGCGAAGCGGAGATCAGCTTCGATCCGGACACGGGTACCATCGACATCCGACCGGTCGGGACGGCGTCCGACCGGCATTCCGGAGAACGGCTGGATCCCGGGGAGCCCATCGGAGGCGCACGGCGACGGCGCAAAGACGGCGCCGAGAACGGAGAGTGACCATGAGCGAGCAGACGAGATCCGAGGTGATACCGGTCGGGCGCGGCAGGGAGCGAACACGCAGGTGCCGGCGTGCCCCCGGCCGCTGGCTCGTCGCGGCGGCGGCGCTGCTCGCGGGCGTGGGGGCGGGTGCCGAGGTGACCCTCGACACCAGGGTGCAGCGCGTCATGCAGGCGGGCGGAGCGGAGTCCCTGGAGGACGTGAAGCGCGTCGTGCCGGGTGATGTGCTCCGCTACACCATCACCTTCAAGAACACATCGGCTCAGGACGTCTCTGCGGGCAGCGTGGTGATCACCAATCCGCTGCCGCAAGGCACCGAGTACCTGGCCGGGACGGCACGGGGCGAGGACACGCGGATCACCTTTTCCGTGGACGGAGAGCACTTCGCGGATCCCGCGTCGCTCACCGTGGACGGTGCGGCGGCTGCTCCTGCCGACTACCGGAGCATCCGCTGGACGTTTGAACCAATGCTGCCTTCCGGCGTTTCCGGGCAGGTCTCCTTCGACGTTCGCATGCGCTAGCGCATCCCAGGCGCCGGTCGCTCGCCGTGCCTGCGGCCGGCCGGTTGCTCCGGCGGGCGCGATTGGATTAATGTGCCCGGCGGTCTGCTGGAGAGCCGCGCCCGTGAAGGGGCGGGATCCGGGCGAAACCCTTCAATGGCGGTCGTGACCGCGTCCATGCGCACCTAGAGCATCCCCACGACGGCGGCCGGCGGGATCGCGCGGCATCACCACCCGCCACCACCGCAGACGGACCCCGGCGC
>JASFLG010000595.1:0-3039 GCA_050118205.1 Pseudomonadales bacterium | reverse complement strand
TCCTGCTCGTCATCGGCCAGGTCCAGGGTGAAGATCCCGGATTCGTCGGGGGCCGAAAGCGCCGTGCCGGACAGGCTCCGGATCACTGCAGCCGCCGCCTTCTGAATCACTACGGCGTCGAGCTGCACCATACGAACCGTGTCGTCATCCATGTCCTGTTCAGAGTCAGCATCGGAGTCGTCCGACGACATGCCGGAGTCGTCGTCCCCGTCGTCGTCGGAATCGTCGTCGTGCGCGCTCTGCACCACCACCGCGAAGCCGTACGCGGTGACCGGATCACCCGTGGCCAGGTCGTCGAAGGCGATCGGTTCGCCGTTCTCGCCGAAGAGGCTGGTTTCGTCCCCGACGTTGATCGGGATGCAGCCGTTGGTGTCCGTGTGCAGCTGGGTGTCCACCTCGCACAGGTCGAACTGGTTGTTCTCGGCGTCGATGTCGCCGACCGTGCCGCTCAGGCGCATGAGACCCTCGAGGGCCTTGAGCTGCTGGATGTCAACGAACACCACGGGCCGGAAACGCCACTTCTGCTTGGCATTGCCATTGCCGTTCCCGGTTTCGATCACGTGGAAGGACTTCTTCGCGTCCAGATCGATCTCGATCAGAATCGCGGTGTTCGCCGACACGGTGAACGTACCGCGCGGGTTGAGATCGACCTTGCCGTTGGCGGGCACCACCGCCTCCGTGCTGACCTCCTCGTCGGCATCGTTCAGGTAGTACAGCGTGATGCTGTCGACGAACAGGCGGATCTTCTCGTAGTCCCCGACCGGCACGTTCTCGGACACGGCGAGCGTGTCGTAGAAGTTCTGCAGCGCCAGCAGGTCGAGCTCCTTGTCCCCTTCGAAGACCGTTGCGTGGCCCTCGCCGTCGTCGGCGGGCAGGAGCTCCACGCCGGTGACGTGCATGATGATTCGGGTGAATGCCTGGGTCGGCGCATCCTTGATCAGGATGCCGACCACGCCGGTCTGATCGTCCGGTGTCTGGCTGGTGGTCGGTGCTGGATTGCCGGCCTGGGCCGCCGGTCCGGCGCTCCCTCCGCCGCCACCGCCGCCGCAGCCGCTCAATGCAAACATCGCAAGCATGCCCAGGAGTAACGTCCGGGCGCCGAGCTGGAAAGTCATGGTGTGTGTCCCTCGATCCCTGTGTGATGCGCGTCGTGTTCGGACGCGCTGGTTGCCAATCCGTCCCGGATTAGACAAGAAACCAGTGTAAAAACGGCTCTGTCCCGAGCCGTATCCCAGAAAAATGGTAACAAATTCCCATCTAGAAGTGCCATAGAGGATCGTCCCTTGCCCGACACGCTCGCTCCATCCCGGGCGCCGTGGCCTGCTCTCCGGGCTTGCAAGGGCGCGGGTGCCTCCATAGAATGCGCGTCCCCCGTGCGGATGGTCCGCCGTCGGCGCGGGTCCTTGCTTCACGCTGCTCTCCCGGAGCGGGCGGAGGCTTTAACCACAAGGAGCATAGGAGTCACCCATGCGACATTATGAAGTCGTGTTTCTCGTGCATCCGGATCAGAGCGATCAGGTGCCCGGGATGATCGAACGCTATCAGAGCCTCATCGAGCGCGGCGACGGCAAGGTCCATCGCCTCGAGGACTGGGGCCGGCGACAGCTGACCTTCCCCATCGCCAAGATTCACAAAGCCCACTACATCATGATGAACATCGAGGTGGACGCCGAGACGCTGGCCGAGCTCGAGAGCGCCTTCCGCTTCAACGATGCGGTGATCCGCAATCTGGTGGTGAAGCGCAAGCAGGCGGTCACCGGCCACTCGAAGATCTACGAGGAAGAGCTGCGCGAGCAGGAGAAGGAGAAGGAGCGCGAGCAGCGGCGCGAGCAGGAGTATGCCGAGCGGCGTGCCCGGGCCGAGGGCGACGACGACAACGCTGATGCCCCGAGCGAAACCCAGAAGGAGGAAGCGTAAATGCGTCGCGGATTTTCCCGTAAGAAGTTCAACCGGCTCGGTGAGGAAGGTCAGGAGATCGACTACAAGAACCTGGACCTTCTGAAGCAGTACGTCACCGAGACCGGCAAGATCGTGCCGAGCCGCATCACGGGTGCGACGGCCAGCCAGCAGCGCCAGCTCGCTCAGGAGATCAAGCGGGCCCGGTATCTGGCACTGCTGCCCTATACCGATCAGCACAAGTAAGCGAGGTAGCCATGAACGTCATTCTGCTGGAGCGCTTCGGCAATCTGGGCGACATCGGTGACGAGGTGTCGGTCAAGGCCGGCTTCGCGCGCAACTACCTCATCCCCCGGGGCAAGGCGGTTCGCGCCACGAACGACAACCGCGCGGTGTTCGAGGAGCGACGCGCCGAGCTCGAGAAGGCCGCGGAGGAGCAGCTCACCGCCGCCCAGGCCCGCGCCGCCAAGCTCGAAGGCCTCGAGCTCGTGATCGTGGTGAAGGCCGGTGAGGAAGGAAAGCTGTACGGCTCCGTCGGCACTCAGGATATCGCAGACAAGGTCGTCGAGCAGGGTATCGAGGTCAGCCGGGCGGAAGTTCGCTTGCCGGAAGGTGTGATTCGCGCGGTCGGCGATTACGACATCGACATTCAACTGCACTCGGACGTCACCGTCACCATCAAGGTGTCGGTCGTTCCGGAGTAGTTCCACGCGCGTTCCACGGGCGCGCGTTCTCTCTCACGTACGAACTCTGACTTTTCCGCTTGCAAAGGCGGGCGGAAAGTCAGAGGCTGTTTTTCCCTCGCAGCAACCTGACACAGAATCATAGCGATGTCTGAAATCGCAGGAGGGGACGGTTCCGGCCGGGAGGGTGATCAACCGGACTCGGGAGAGCCCGACGCCGACGACCAGATTCTGGTCACCGAGTACCCGGAAGCCGACCTCGAACACTTCACCCCCGAAGACCTACCGGGCAACTATGATGCGCCGCCCGGAAACGCAGCCGGCGCGCTCAAGGGGCCGCCGTACTCCATGGAAGCGGAGCAGTCCGTGCTCGGCGGTCTCATGCTCGACAACGACGCCTGGTTCAACGTCGCCGAGGTGGTGCAGGAGAACGACTTCTATCGCGGCCAGCACCGGCTCA
>JASFLG010000594.1:0-3041 GCA_050118205.1 Pseudomonadales bacterium | reverse complement strand
CTCGCCGAGCTGGTGCGCGGCAAACCGGTCCCCGAGCGGGTCCAGGTGTTTGCGACCCAGATCGGTCTCGTGCTGGTCGGTAGCCTGATGATCTTTGCGCTGTACAACGATCTGACCCGACTGATCTGATCGTGCTCCTCCCATCCTTCATGAACCGGTCGCGGCTCTGCGTTGGGCTGCTCCTTCTCGGCGCCGTGCTCGGTGCGAGCCCGGCCGCGCGGGCCGATTCCTTCGTGGTGGAGGACATCCGGCTGCAGGGCCTGCAGCGGGTCTCCGCCGGAACCGTTTTCAACCTGCTGCCGATCAGCGTCGGCGACGTCATCGACGACGTAACGGTCCGGCAGCTGATCCGCAGCCTGTTCCGGTCGGGCTACTTCGACGACATCCGGATGGCCCGGGACGGTGGCGTGCTGGTCGTGACGCTCGCGGAGCGCCCGGCCATCGAGAGCATCGAGATCGAAGGCAACAAGGCGATCAAGACGGACGCGCTGCTCGATGGGCTCGCAGAGCAGGGGCTGCGAGAGGGCGAGATCTTCAAGCAGGCGACGCTGGAGCGGGTAGGGCTCGAGCTCGAGCGTCAGTACGTCGCCCAGGGGCGCTACGGCGCGTCCATCGATACGGATGTCGAGCAGCTGCCACGCAACCGCGTGGCGATCAGCATCAACATCGAGGAGGGCAAGACCTCCGGGATCCGGCACATCAACGTGGTGGGTGCGACGGTGTTCAAGGAGGAGGATCTGCTCGACGAGATGGAGCTGAAACAGCCGAGCCTGTTCTCCTTCTACAAGAACGACGACAAGTACTCCCGGGAGAAGCTCTCGGGCGATCTCGAGAAGCTGGAGGCGTACTACAAGGACCGCGGCTACGTGCAGTTCGCGGTCCAGTCCACCCAGGTCAGCATCACGCCCAAGCGTGATCAGGTCTACGTCACGGTGAACGTCAAGGAAGGTAAGAAATACACCGTGAACGAGGTGAACCTGATTGGCGAGCTGCACGACGTCCGCAAGGAAGAGCTCGAACGGCTGCTGGTCGTGGCGCCGGGCCAGGTCTTCTCCCAGGCCCGGGTGACCGCGAGTGAAGAGCGTCTCACCAACGTTCTGGGTAACTCGGGCTACACGTTCGCGACGGCGAGCGGTGTTCCCAGAGTGCGGGACGACGGCACCGTGGACGTGGAGTTCTTCGTCGATGCCGGCAAGCGCGCTTATGTGCGTCGCATCAGCTTTACCGGCAACAAGGTGACCCAGGACGAGGTCATGAGGCGCGAGATGCGGCAGATGGAGGGCGGCTGGGCATCCACCTCTCAGATCGAGCTGTCCAAGGTTCGCCTCGAGCGGCTCGGTTACTTCAAAGGGGTCAATGTGGAGACACCCGAGGTTCCGGGTGCGGACGACCAGGTCGACGTGGACTTCGCCGTCGAGGAGCAGCCGTCGGGGAGCATATCGGCTACGCTCGGCTACGCGCAGGGCTGGGGGTTGACGCTGGGCGCCAACTACTCCGAGAACAATGTGCTCGGCAGCGGCAACAGCCTGACGATCGGTGCGTCCTACTCCCAGTACCAGCAGGCGGTCAACTTCAACTACTTCAACCCCTACTACACGCTGGACGGCATCAGTCGGGGGTTCAACCTGTTCGCACGTAAGCTCGACTACGACGCGCGTAACATCGCGAGCTTCAGCACCGACGCGGTCGGTGGTGGGATCAACTTCGGCTTTCCGATCGGCGAGACGCAGCGGATCAACTTCGGCGGCCTGGTCGAGTACACGGACATCACCGAGGGTCAGTATCCGGCTCGGGAGATCAGCGAGTATCTCGCCGTCAACGGTAACAAGTCGCTGAACTTCAAGGTGAACCTGTCCTGGCGCTCTTCCACGTTGAACCGCGGCGTATTCCCGACCCGAGGCCGCTCGCAGACGCTCGCGGCCGAGGTGGCGGTTCCCGGCAGCGATCTGACCTTCTACAAGGTTACCTACGACGGTCAGATGTACATACCTCTGACAAGATCCTTCACGTTGCGTCTTCGGACGCAGCTCGGGTTCGGGGATGGCTACGGAAACACAGAGCTGGTTCCGTTCTTCGAGAACTTCTACGCTGGTGGCTTCGGCTCGGTGCGTGGCTTCAAGGCCTCAACGCTGGGTCCGCGGACTACGCCGCCCACGGAAGATGCGAACGGCAATCCGATTCCGCCCGGTTTCTTCAGACCGGACGGACAGCCGCTCGGCGGCAATCTGCTGGTCACCGGCGGGGCGGAAATCGTCTTTCCGATGCCTTTCGTGGAAGATGGCCGCCAGTTCCGGCCGGTGCTGTTCTTCGACGCTGGCAACGTGTTTCAGACCAAGTGCTTCGACTTCAGCGAGAACTGCTTCGGGTTCGACGCCAATGAGTTCCGCTACTCGACCGGTATCTCGCTGACCTGGCTGGCGGGCCTGGGACCGCTGACGTTCAGCTATGCCTTCGTTTTCAACGATAAGCCCATCGACAGGGTCGAACAGTTTCAGTTTGAGTTGGGGCGAACATTCTGATGTAGAATGCGGCCCGCTCGAGCAACCCTGCAGGCGTTTGGTGCCGGGTTGACCGCACCGGGCAATGCGGCCCGGTACGAGAAGTTAGAGGAGACTCGTGTGTGTAAGAAGTTGACTATATGCTCCCTTTGGCTGCTGTTGTTCGCGGCAGGCTCCGCCGCGGCGGAGCTCAAAATCGCCGTTCTGGACACGCAGCGTGCGCTGCTCGAAAGCGACGAGGCGAAAGCGCTGCTGGCCCAGGCGCAGTCGGAGCTGCAAGGCGAGCAGGACCAGCTGAAGTCGCTGCAGCAGGAGATCGTGAGCCTGAACGACAAGCTGCAGAAGGACGGCGAGATCATGAGTCCGGCCGAGCAGCGGAAGCTGCAGAAGGATATCGAAGACAAACAGATCGACCTTCAGTTTCTTGGTAACAAGCTGCAGAAAGAGGTCAACGACCGGCGTCAGGAACTGCTGCAGCAGATGGTGCCGAAGATCGATGCGGTACTGAAGGACCTGATCGATCTGGAAGGCTACGACCTGATC
>JASFLG010000593.1:0-3042 GCA_050118205.1 Pseudomonadales bacterium | reverse complement strand
GCGCAAGGGTAAGCGCGTCGTCGTTTGCGGCCGGGGGAAGCGTGCGGCCTTCCGGCATCTGGAAGGTGTCGAAGCCGCACCGCGTCATGTAGTGAATGATGTCCGGGTGCACGTCGCCCACTGCCCTCAGCTCGCCGCCGAAACCGTAACGGGTGCGCAGCAGAACGGCCAGCGACAGGCCACGCCCGTCATTGAACGCGGGAAAGTTGATGGCGATCAGCGGCGCGCCTGCGAAGCGGGCCTCCGGCTCGTCGGTTGGTTCCAGCAGGAGACCCTGGCCGGAATCCGCCTGCCAGGCGGGCAGCGGCGTGATGGCGACTCCGCCGGCCTCGCCCGCGCCGTTACCGATGCTCGTGGTCTCGACGACCTCGCCGTTACGATCAAGCAGTGCCATAGATACGCTCCTTGAAGGGTTCGATGCCCGTCCGTTGAAAGCACCCGAGAAACGTTTCGCCGTCCCGCCTGAGTGCCACATACGTCTCGAGGATCCGTTCGATGATGCCGACCACCTCGTCCCGCGATACGGAAGGTCCGACGATCTGCCCGAGCGCCGCGGGCACCCCGTCGTGGCCGGCGTGACCGCCCAGGGAAATCTGGTAGTACTCGCTGCCTTTCTTGTCGACGCCGAGGATGCCGATGTGGCCGACGTGGTGATGGCCGCAGGCATTCATACAGCCGGAGATGTTCAGGTCGATGGGCCCCAGATCGTGCTGATAATCCAGGTCCGAAAGCGCTGACTGGATTGCCTCGGCCACGGGGATGGACTTGGCATTTGCGAGCGAGCAGTAGTCGCCTCCAGGGCAGCAGATGATGTCGGAGATGAGCCCCGCGTTGGCGGCGGCGAGCTGAGCGCGCACGGCGTCCTGCCAGAGCTCGTGAAGTCTGGCTTTCGGCACGTCCGGAAGCACGAAGTTCTGCTCGTGACTGATGCGGATCTCGCCGAATCCGTACGCGTCGGCCCAGTCGGCCACCGCCTCCATCTGCACGTCGGACACGTCCCCGGGCGGTACTCCGGTGAGCTTGGTGGACAGGGTGACCACCGCGTAGCCGGGGACCCGATGCGGATGCACGTTGCGCTGCACCCAGCGGCCGAACGCCGGATCGCGCAGCCGTTGCCCGTCGAGATCGTCCACCTCCGGGGCTGGGTAGTCATACGGCTGGAAGTGGGACGCCATGCGGGCGATCTCGTCATCGGTGAGCGTGCTGGGACCGTTCTCGAGATGCGACCACTCCTCGTCCACGCGCGCCCGGAAACCGTCCGCCGTCATCGCCCGTACCAGTATCTTGATGCGGGCCTTGTACTTGTTGTCGCGCCGGCCGTAGCGGTTGTACACGCGCATGATGGCTTCGAGATAGGTGAGCAGGTGGCGCGCGGGAAGGCCCTCGCGGATCACCTCGCCGATGACCGGCGTGCGCCCGAGCCCGCCGCCGACCAGCACGTCGAAACGTGCCTCGTCGTCGACCCGGTACACCCGCAGGCCGATGTCGTGCACGGCAACGGCGGCCCGGTCGACGCGGGCGCCGGTGATGGCGATCTTGAACTTGCGCGGCAGCCAGTCGAACTCGGGATGCGATGTGGACCATTGCCGGATCAGCTCGCAGAACGGCCGTGGATCCAGCCACTCGTCCTCGGCCACGCCGGCGAAGTGATCGGTGGTGACGTTGCGGATGCAGTTGCCGCTGGTCTGGATGGCGTGCATGTCCACCTCGGCGAGCTCCGCGAGGATGTCCGGGACCTCCTCGAGCAGCGGCCAGTTGAACTGCATGTTCTGCCGGGTGGAGAGATGGCCATAGCCCCGGTCGTAAGCACGGGCGATGTGGGCGAGCTTTCTGAGCTGGGTCGAGCTCAGCGTGCCGTAGGGAACGGCAACGCGCAGCATGGGGGCCAGACGCTGAACGTACAGGCCGTTGCGCAGGCGCAGCTGGAGAAACTCGTTCTCGGTGAGCTCGCCCGCCAGGTAGCGTCCGGTCTGGGCGCGATAGTGGGCAACGCGCTCGGTGACGAACTGCTTGTCGAAGGCGTCGTAGCGGTACATGGGCCGGTCGGGAGACTCTCGAGAGCGGGCAAGGTAACACCGCCTCGAAAGGCGGCGAAGGAATCCTTCGGCCTATGCTTAGAACCGGTGCCGGGTGGCCGTCGCGGGTCGACGATGGACCCCGAGGCGCCGCGCGTGACGTCAAATATTGTGCGCAATCAGCGGCTTAGGTAGACTGCGCGGCCTTCCAGTCACATTCGTCGAGGAAACCACCCTTGGACAGCAACGAGCGCATCGAGGCGGAGCGGGCCGCCGACAACCGCACGGACGTCAAGGCCATTCTGGTCATCTTCTGCGCCCTGATCGCCATGGCCGTGTACTTCATCTCGGGTTGGACCCCGCTCGCCTGAGCCGGGCCGCCCTCACAGGTTCGGCCGCAACAGGGTTTGCGCGGCTGCCTCGGTAACCCCCTTGCGTGCCGCGTAGTCGGCAACCTGGTCCTCGCCGATCTTGCCGACCCCGAAGTAACGCGCCTCCGGGTGAGAGAAATACCAGCCGGAGACGCTCGCCGCCGGCATCATGGCGAAGCTCTCGGTCAGCTCGATGCCCGTCGTCCGGCTGGCGTCGAGCAGGCGGAACAAGGTCGTCTTCTCGCTGTGCTCGGGGCACGCCGGGTATCCGGGTGCGGGTCGAATGCCCTGATAGGACTCCCGGATCAGGCTCTCGTTGTCCAGGTTCTCCCCGGCGGCATAGCCCCAGTCCTCGGTGCGCACGCGACGGTGCAGGTACTCCGCGAACGCTTCCGCCAGCCGGTCGGCCAGGGCCTTGATCATGATGCTCGAGTAGTCGTCGTTCTCGTGGTCGGCAAGCACGACGTCGATGCCGAGCCCCGCGGTGACCGCGAACGCCCCCACGTAGTCCGGGATCGGTGCGGGCGCAACGTAGTCGGCCAGGCAGAAATTCGGCTTGCCGTCCGGCTTGTCCGCCTGCTGCCGCAGGAAGTGGAGCCGGGCGAGCTCGCGGTCGCGCGCCTCGTCCGCGTACACCACCACGTCGTCCGTGCCCG
>JASFLG010000592.1:0-3044 GCA_050118205.1 Pseudomonadales bacterium | reverse complement strand
GGCGAGCCACCCGGCCTGGTACTGGAACCTGGTGGCACATCCCGAGGTCACCGTCGAGCTCGGTCCCGAGACCTATCAGGCTCGAGCGGTGCGCATCGAGGGTGCAGAGCGCACCGAACTTTACGCTCAGATTGTCTCCCGAGTGCCGACGTTCGGAGAGTACCAGGGTCGTACGGACCGTGAGATCCCGGTGTTTGAGCTGGTCCGCGCGTAGGTTGCGCCAGCAAGCTTCGCTTCGCCTGCTCGCCTGATACAGTAGCGTTCTGAGTATGATGGCAGGGAAACTGAATGACTGATCCGACCCCGTATGTGCCGCCGAAAGTCTGGCGATGGGAGACAGGGAACGGCGGCCGCTTCGAGAACATCAACCGGCCGGTTGCCGGTCCCACGCACGACAAGGCGCTACCGGTGGGCCGACACCCGCTGCAGCTCTACTCACTTGGAACGCCCAATGGCGTGAAGGTCACGATCCTCCTCGAAGAGCTTCTTGCGCTCGGAATCCGGGGGGCGGAGTACGATGCGTGGCTCATCAACATCGGCAAAGGTGATCAGTTCAGCAGCGGGTTTGTCGAGATCAACCCGAACTCGAAGATCCCGGGTCTGCTCGACCGGAGCACGGCCCCCCCGACGCGCGTGTTCGAATCCGGCGCGATCCTGCTCTACCTCGCCGAGAAATTCGATGCATTCCTTCCGAACGACGGCGCTGACCACGCAGAGTGCCTGTCCTGGCTGTTCTGGCAGGTGGGCGCGACACCCTATCTCGGTGGCGGGTTCGGTCACTTCTATGCCTACGCACCGGAAAAGTGGGAGTACCCGATCAACCGCTATGCCATGGAGGTCAAGCGTCAGCTCGATGTGCTCGACAGGAACCTCGCCTCGCGGCGCTTTCTCTGCGGGGACAATTACACGATCGCGGACATGGCAACTTATCCCTGGTACGGTCAGCTCGTGCTGACGGGGCTCTACGATTCAAAAGAGTTTCTCGACGTAGCGTCCTACACCAACGTCGTCAGGTGGGCAGAGGAGATTCACGATCGGCCTGCCGTGAGGCGCGGCAGAAAGGTGAATCGCGCCAGCAGCAGCGGCATTGCGGAGCGGCACGATGCCAGCGACCTGGACGCGCTCGAGACGCCTCAGAAGCCCAGCGGGGCATAACCGGTAGCCGTGTCGACGCCTGAAATCTAGGGGGCCTGATGAACACAGCAGAACATCCCAAGAAGACCATCGAGGTGCTGGGCAAACGGATGGCTTACGTGGAAATGGGTGAAGGCGAACCCATCGTCTTCCAGCATGGCAATCCCACCTCCTCCTACCTCTGGCGCAACATCATGCCGTACGTGCAGGACAAGGGGCGCTGTATCGCCCTCGACCTCATCGGCATGGGCGACTCCGAGAAGCTCACCGACTCGGGCCCGGACCGCTACACGTTCGCAGAGCACTACGAGTACTTCAGCGCAGCGCTCGAGGCGCTGGGGGTGACCGATAACGTCACCCTGGTGATTCACGACTGGGGCTCCGCACTGGGGTTTCACTGGGCCAACCAGCACCGCAACGCGGTGAAGGGCATCTGCTACATGGAGGCCATCGTCGCCCCGTTCGCCACGTGGGACGACTTCTCGAAGGAAGCGAAAGGCGTGTTTCAGGGATTCCGCTCGCCGGCCGGCGAGGACATGGTGCTCGAGAAGAACATCTTCGTCGAGCGGGTGCTACCCGGCTCGGTGCTGCGCGGCCTCACCGAGGAAGAGATGGCCGTCTATCGGCGTCCCTTCGCCGAGCCGGGCGAAGGACGACGCCCGACGCTGACCTGGCCGAGGCAGATCCCCATCGAGGGAGAACCGGCGGACGTCACCGCGCTGGTGGAGGCCTACGGCGCCTGGCTCGCCCAAAGCGACGTCAAGAAGCTCTTCATCAATGCAGACCCCGGCGCCATTCTCACCGGTAAAGTGCGGGATTTCTGCCGCTCCTGGCCGAACCAGACCGAGGTGACGGTATCCGGCAGTCATTTCATCCAGGAGGACAGCCCGGACGAGATCGGCCGGGCCATCGCCGACTGGATGGGCTAGCAGCGACGGGCCCGCGTACTTCGGCCCACGCCGAGCACGCTCAACGTACCGCCAGGCTCCATTTCGCTCCCTGCCCTGTACGCTCGACGTTCAAGGTCTTCAGCTGCCGCTGGGAGCCTGCGGTGCCCTTCCAGAGTTCCGCCCAGCAGTCGAAGACCAGCGCCGCCTCGTCGTCCGGCAGGCCGCGAATGATCCGTAGTCCGGTGTGCTGGAGCTCAACCCCCTGATCGCCAGATCGCTTCGCCACCTCGTCTCCCATTCCGCCGAACATGACGGCGAGGTAACCTGCCGCGTCATCCAGATCGCCATCCGCGGCGCCGATCATCTCGGCAGTCTCCGGAAAGTACTGCAACCCGATCAGGCGCGCGGCGCGACCGGCGAGCTCGCGGGTTTCGCTCTCGCCAATGACACCGGCGAGCGCTGGTAGACCACTACGGATGTAGTCGAGCGCGTAGTTCCGGTTGGCTTTTTCGAGTCGGATCTCATCCCACAGGTCCGCAGGCGGCCGGGGTTGCCCGGCGGGATCAAACGGAGGCGGCAGCTCGCCCCTGGCAAACTGGAGACGCTCGCTTTCTGCCAGGTCGTGGTCGTACTCCCTGAAGTAGCCGCACAGCCCGAACTCGCCCGTCATGTCTTCCGAGACGCAGACGTAGCCGAGGCGCGGATTGCAGAGCGAGACGCCGTTGTGGGCATACCAGCCATTGAGAAATCCCCGACTGACCTCCACGGGCACGCCGCACAGGGTCGGGCCATGGTACATCCACCGCGGGTAGCGGAAACGGACCCAGGCTTTCCGATCCGTTTCGTGCATGTACTCCACACCGACCCCGCCCATGTTGTTGGAAAGCACGTGGTACTGAGCGCAGGCCACGGCATCCGGCAGCTCAGAAAGACCCAGCTTCTCGAAGCTCGAGAGAAACTTCTCCAGATGCTGACGCCGGAACAGCCTGAACATCCACTCACCGACCTCGTCATTGGTCC
>JASFLG010000591.1:0-3050 GCA_050118205.1 Pseudomonadales bacterium | reverse complement strand
GGCCGCCTCGGCAGGCGGAACCAGCACACATCCATGGGCGCGGCGCGCTCCTCGGCCTCGACGCGGGCGAGCTTGCGGACGCGGGAGAAGCGACCGTCCGCGGCGACCACCAGCTTGGCACGCTGAACGTGCTCGTCACCGCCATGGCGGAAGCGGACTCCGGCGACGCGCCCCGAGTCCTCCACCAGCGCCGTGACGGGGGCGCTGCGCAAGCACCTGAAGCCGGGATGGCGCTCGGCTTCGGCGCAGAGAAACTCGAGAAACTCGGACTGGGGCATGATGGCGATGAACGGGTAGCGGGATGGTAGACGGCTGAAATCGGCGATCTGGAAGTGCTCGTCGCCGGCGTGGATGGTCATCTGCCGCAGCTCTGCGTGGGGGATGGCCAGCGCGCGCTCCGCCAGACCGATCTGGTCGAGCATCTCGAGCGTGGACGCGTGCAGCGTGTCGCCGCGGAAATCCCGGTCGAAGTCCGGCTGGCTCTCCAGCACGGTCGCCGAGAGGCCGACCCGCGCGAGCAGCAGACCGAGGACCATGCCGGCCGGGCCGCCACCCACGATGCAGCAATCCACCCGTGTTTCCGTCACCGTTCTCCCTCCGGCGGCACTGCGCCCACGCCTTGCGGCCCGTTTCCGGATTGTGCGTCAGCACCGCCGACCCGGCCAGGGTCACCGATCGGGACGCTTCGGGCATCCGCCGCCAGCGCGTCCACGTTGGTGGCGGTGAGCGACTCGAGAAAGGCGCGCAGATCGTCCCGCTGCCGGGCGGACAGGCCGAGCGGCGCGAGGGCAGAGTCGCGGTCGGGATCGTCACCGGCACCACCGTCGTAGAAGTCGATCACCGCGTCGAGGGACGGCAGGCTGCCGTCGTGCATGTAGGGTGCGGTGAGGGCCACGTTCCTGAGGCTCGGGGTCCGGTAGCGCCAGCGGTCCCCCTCGCGGCCGGTGACCTCGAAGGCGCCCTCGTCCCCTCGGTCCGGGCGCGGCACGGCGTCCGCGCTCAGGGGCACGCGCACGCCGGGGGCGAGCTGCAGAGTGGTCACCGGCGACGCTTCGCGCCGCCGGCTCGCGTACTCGATGCCGGTGCGATGCAGGGCGTCGTCCGTGAACAGGGCATAACGGTGGTTGAAGGCGTGGCAGCGCGCGCAGCCCGAGTCGGTGAAGACGAAGAAGCCGCGCCGCGCGGCGGCGGAGGCGGCGTCCGGATCGCCGCCGTAGTACCAGCGGTCGAAGGGTGAGTCAGCCGAGAGCAGGGCGCGCTCATAAGCGGCCAGCGCTTCCCCCAGGTTGGCCGCCGTCAGGCCGTCCGGAAACGCCTCGCGGAAGGCGGCGGCGTACTCGGGGAGTGCGGCCACCCGGGCCAGCACCGCGTCCCGGCTCGGATTGCCCATCTCGTTCCCGCTCAGGAGGGGTGACCAGATCTGAGCGGCGAGGCTCGTCTCCCGGCCATCGTGAAACAGCACCCGGCGGTGCCCCACGTTGTACAGCGCCGGGGCGTTGCGCCGGACGAAGCGTCCTTCGATGCCGACCGGCGTGGCGAGCTCGTTCTGGGTGAAGGCCTGCTCGGGCACGTGACACATCCCGCAGGACAGCGTGCCGTTGGTGGCGAGCCGCCGGTCGAAGAAGAGGCGCCGGCCGAGATCGATGCGGGACGCGGGCGGCGGGTTGGCCAGCGGTGGGAGCCCCAGTGGCGTGGTGGCGGCCAGGGCCGCCAGGTCCACGCGCTCGCCGACCGCGGCGTCGAGACGGCGGGAGCGGGTTTCGAACGCGGCGGACTCGTAGCCGTCGCGGGGATCGCCGCGACCGACATGCTCGGGCGGCACTGCCCGCCCTGCCCCACCGGGCCCGGCCGCACCGGCACCGGTACCGCCCGGAGCGGCCGGAACGGGCACGACCAGCACCAGCGCGGCCAGCAGCAGGAGCAGCGGGCCGTGCGGGCGAGAAACTCCGGCTGTAGATTTGTGCGGCATCTCTGCACGGCGTGCGGATCGTGGTGATAGCATAGCTCCGGGATTCGAGGGAGGAAAAAGAGCATGTGGATTTCGCGTTTGTCCCGCACGGCGTTGTGCATTGCCGCCGGTCTCGGGATCGCCGCCTCGGCCGTCCGGGCCGACGAGACGTGCATGTCGCCCTACATGGCGAAGATCGTCGGCCAGGAAGACTTCGTCTACATCTGGACGCTGGGCATGGACGGTGTGGGCGATGGTCAGGACAAGCTGGTGACCGTGGACGTGAACCCCGCCTCGCCGAAGTACGGCCAGGTGGTGAACACGGTCTCGGTGGGCGGGCGCAACGAGGCGCACCACTCGGGACTCACGGACGACCGCCAGTACCTCTGGGCGAGCGGCCTGGATACCAGCAGGATCTTCATTTTCGACATACATACGGATCCGGCGGCGCCGAAGATTCACAAGGTGATCGAGGATTTCGTGGAAGCGAGCGGCGGTGTGGTCGGCCCGCACACGAACTACGCCATGCCCGGACGCATGCTGCTGACCGGTCTGTCGAACAACCGCGATCACGGAGGGCGGACCGCGCTGGTGGAGTACACCAACGCCGGTGATTACGTGGCCACCCACTGGATGCCGACGGACGATGCGCTGGATGGTGCGGTGAAGACCGGCCAGTTTGCCGACGGCTACGGCTACGACGTGCGGGCGCTGCCGCGGCGCAACGTGATGATCACGTCGTCCTTCACCGGCTGGAACAACTACATGATGAACCTGGGCACGATGATGGCGGACGCCGAAGCCATGAAACGGTTCGGCAATACGGTAGTGGTGTGGGACCTGCACACCCGACAGCCGAAGAAGATCTTCGATGTGCCCGGCGCGCCGCTGGAGATCCGGTGCGCCTGGGGCGCGCAGCACGACTACTGCTTCACCTCCACCGCCCTCACCTCGAAGATCTGGCTGATCTACGAGGACGATTCGGGCGAGTGGCAGGCTGAGGCGGTGGCCGACATTGGGGATGCGTCGAAGCTGCCGTTGCCCGTGGACATCTCCATCTCGTCGGACGACGATTTGTTGTGGGTGGACACCTGGAACGACG
>JASFLG010000590.1:0-3052 GCA_050118205.1 Pseudomonadales bacterium | reverse complement strand
CGCCATCCGCCCGGCGAAGCTCCATTCGGTGACCACTCCCATCAGTCGCGCATTCCCCTGCGAAGCTGCCATCGGCGGTCGCGGACAGACGGCAGTCTACGACCTGAGCCTTCAGGCGAACCGGTGACCACCATGCGATCACCGCCACGATCAGGACGAACGCGAAGGGCTGCCTAATGTGCGAGTTCATATCAGTCCAGTCGGGTGCAGTACCTAACGGTCAGCGCCTGAGCTGCGCGTTGATCCTGTTCGATTGCTCACTGTTCTCACCGCGTCAGCTCCAGGCGCGTGTTAGAAGGCCCCTCTGCGGGGGTCGCAGGAATACCTGCTGTATCAGGCCGCCGCCGTATCGAGACCGGCCGCAGCAATGACCTTTCCGATCTCCTCAGCGCTGGATCCAGAAGTGATTAGTGAGCGGACGAGGAGATCGATGCTGACCGAAGGGTCTCCGGCCTCCATCTTCGCCACGCGAGACTGGCTCGAGCCCACGCGCCTGGCGAAGACCGCTTGGGAGATCTTGAGCTGTTGGCGCCGGTGCCGCAGAGCCTGAGCGAGCGACGCTCGAACATCGATGAGCACCATCTCTGCGTCGCTCAGATCCAGGAAGTCCTGCGTTCCGCCGACGACCCACCCGGCACTCTCTAGCTTTTCCTTCTTGCCCTTCTTCACGACTCACTCCTCCTCGGATTCACAGTGCATCGTATCGTGAGAGGATCGCCCTGCAGTTCTCGATTACAGACTTCGGCGTCTGCTGCGTCTTCTTGCTGAACACCTGCAACACCAGCACGGCGTCTCTTCCCCGGGACGAAGTCGTGCGCATCATGCGCGAGCGGATGCCGGAGTTCGCCGCGATCGACGGCCTGCAGCAGAAGTACTACCTGGAGGACCCCGGCTCCGGCGAATACGCCGGCCTGTATCTCTGGAGGTCCGCTGCCGATCTAGCGGAGTACGGCGAGTCAGACTTGCGCCCCACCATCGCGGAGGCGTATGGCACGGAGGGTGAGCCGCGAGTCGAGGTTTACCGCGTCCTGACGCCGCTCCGCGACTCCTGATTCCGCGACGCGAACGACAGTTGCCGCAACAAATATTGTGGAGGCAACACTATGTCGAGGCGGTTCGCCGGCCGGGATCAGATCAGTCCGGGGGGCTTCTCTCGAGAAGGTAGGCCTCGACGTGTTCTATCTCCAGATCGTCCACATGAAGCGCGACGATGTATCTCCGGCCCACGTGCAGCGGTCTGACTCCGGGTGGCATCCGAAGGAGCGCCGCGGGTCGACCATCGGGACGAAACACTGTCCAGAGTGAACTTTCCGCTTCGGTGGCCTCGTCCGTGGCATACCTTTCGACCCACACGTATCCGAGATCGTCGACCAGGAACGACGCGAAGGTCGGAACCGTTCGACCGAACGGGACCCGGTCCAGCAGTTTCGTGAGCTCTTCCTGCCACTCCGGGTACTCGCTGGCCTCATCGATCTTCCGCTGTTTGTAGCGCGACACGTCGGCCTGCCCGACGGGTCGCACGGGCTCCAGTCGACGCAGGATGAGGCGCAGGCCGCCCCGCGCGTCGTAGGAGCGGATGTCCGGTGAATCACTGGAGCCGAGCCAGAATCCCTCCGGTCCGACGGCCGCATGCGTCGATCGGCCGAACGGAACCGGCATCATGGTGACCTGTCGGTCGGTGGAGCGAACCCAGCTCTCGTTGGCCGGCTGCGTCGCTACGGCCCCGACGGGCGACCCCGCAGACGTGTATGCGTAGTACGTCACCGAATCTTCGGGGACACCTTCGTAGCTGCCGCCCGTGGACGCCGTCGGCATCGCCGCGATGAGAAACTCTCCGTTGCCCAGACGGCCGATCACGCGCGGAGCCCGGAAGCGAGACGGCTCTCCGGCCAAAGGGTCGGGAAACGACTCCAGTTGAAACGTTCGCGAGATCCCACCGGCACTATCCAGAACCGTCATCCGCCTCGCCCGGTAGTCGAACGCGGCGATCGAATCGTCGCCCGCGCGTCCCATCCAGGTCAGTCGACGGAACTCTCCCGGTCCGTCCCCCTCTCCGCCCACCGCCGTGAGCAGCTCGCCGCGACCATCGTAGAAGCGAAGCTCCTGACTCCCTCCGTTCGCGACCACGATGCGGCCGTCCGCGAGGCGGAAGGCGTCCACGATGCGGAACAGCGCTTCGGATGCCTCGTCCGCCACGGATCCCAGCCTCACGACGGCCGGCTCCGAGATGCGCCAGCCCCCCGGAAAGACCACGGACGCGAGATCGACTTCGACGATGTGCACGCCGGCCGAGTCTCGCTCCGTGACGGCGGACTTCTCGCCGATTCGCTCGCCTCCGCATGCCGAGAGAATCGCGAGGAGGACCCCTGCCGCGATTCGATGGCGACTCACGGACGTACCTCGACCCGCTGCCGACACGCCGGCTCGCCCCGTGAACACGACCTGTGAGCGAAGCATCTCATTGCGGCTCCCTTCTCAAAGTATAATCCATCCCCGCGCCCTTCCGGAGGCCTCCATGTGACAGGCGGGCCTCGAAGCGTTTTACTGGATGAGGCGATCCACCTTCCGCTCCGTGGCATACCGTCCGGCGCCGGGTGGGAGCGTCCTCGTCGACTCGATAGACGATCCGCCACGTCTGGTTCTCGTCCCGGATGCGAAGCTCATGGCACCGACGTCCAATCGTCGGCATCGGCCTCGACTGCGGCATGCTCAGCTTCTCTCCGCGTTGCAGCATGCGTAACAGAAAACCGGCTTGGCGCCGGGTCGTATCCGAGAACGGAGGCGAGGCAACGACCCCTCGCAACCAGACCAGTGGCCTGTCCGCATCGCTCATGAGGAAAGATATGTCAGATCGGACATTATGTCAGGACTGACATAACAGGTCCTTCTAACGGCGAGCGCGTGAGCTGCGCGCCCAAAGGTTCGGTGTCCTCGCACTCATGCCCACCGCGGCAGCTCCAGGCGCGTGTTAGGCAGCCCGCTTTGACCGGAGCCGGAGCGATCGCAACCACGCCGCGATGACGCCTCCGACGAAACCAAACAGGTGACCCTC
>JASFLG010000589.1:0-3066 GCA_050118205.1 Pseudomonadales bacterium | reverse complement strand
CTCGCGTGCCGGCAACGTGCGGTACACGCGGCACGCTACCTGGCCCCGGCCGTTGGTGAGGTACCCCTCGGTCACCGGCCAGTCGCGCCAGATCACCTGAGCCGTATCTTCCAGGTCGAGCGATGCCTGTGCCTGCTCGGTCGGGGAGAGCGGAAACGCGAGTGGCCAGGCTTCATCGCGCTCGACCGCGTCGATGAACGCCTCGGTGATCAGCAGCGACAGGTTGAACTGCCGCAGGCGGCCCGCCTCCCGCTTGGCTCGGATGAACTCCAGCACGTCGGGGTGGCCCACGTCGAACGTGGCCATCTGCGCACCACGGCGCCCCCCCGCGGATGAGATGGTGAGGCACATGCTGTCGTAGATGTCCATGAACGAGAGGGGCCCGGACGTCTGGGCATGCGCTCCGGATACCCAGGCGCCGCGGGGGCGCAGCGTCGAGAACTCGTAGCCGATACCGCTGCCGGCCTTGAGCGTCATCCCGGCTTCGCGAAGCTTCGCCAGGATGTCGTCCATGGCGTCGTGGATGGTGCCCGACACGGTGCAGTTGATGGTGGAGGCGGCCGGTTTGTACGCCTCGGCACCGGCGTTCGACAGGATGCGGCCGGCCGGTACGGCGCCATTCTCGAGAGCCCAGAGGAATTCCCGGTACCAGTGCGCCCGATCCGCTTCCACCTCCACGTCGGAGAGGGTTCGGGCTACCCGCGTCAACGTATCGTGCACCGTTTCGTCCACCGGCACACCGTCAGAACGCTTCAGGCGGTACTTGCTGTCCCAGATGTCGAGGCTTGCCGCCTGCAGCGGCACCTCCGGCGTGCCAGCTGCCGCGGGTGTGGGGATTTCCATCGCCATCCCCGTCTCCGGATCAGGCTCCGCCGGTCGCGCTCGGCGTTGTGGGGTCAGGCGATGCGCACGTCATCACTCACCCCGCGTACGAACAGCGGTTCCACCCCGAGCGCTGCCTGATCGGCCGCCATGGCCTCGTCATCGGGGACCTCCCGCTGTTCCTCGGCCGCGGCGAACACGGCCGGCAGCAGCGTCGCGTCGCTGGTGGTGTTGAGAAAGATACCCGGCCGGCCCAGCACGTAGGCGACGGCGCGCGCCAGCGCCTCCGGATCGCGGATGGGCATGTACCAGGAGAATCGCCTGTCCGCGTCCGCATCGGTCCAGCGCCGCCGGGCGATCGCCTTGATGGTCTGCACGGCCACCTGCCGCTCGGCGCAGCATTCGAGCAGCGCTTCCAGATCCGCGCGGTAGGTGGGGTTCTGGCGCATGGAGTAGTTGTACGGCACCAGCACGGAATCGAAGTCGAACCGCTCCAGGCTCTTCAGGTGCCTTTCCGGCGCGTAGGTGCCGTGACCGGTCACCCCGATGAAGCGTACGAGACCCTCGTCCCGGGCGCGGACGAGCGCCGCCAGGGCGCCATCGGTCGCCATGGCCTGATCCCAGCCGGTCGCGTCGGTCAGGTTGTGCAGCTGAATCAGGTCCACCTGATCGATACCCATCCGGGCAAGCGATTCCTCGAGCTCTCTGCGGGCGCCATCGCCCGTGCGCTGGCCCGTTTTGGTTGCCAGGAAGTAGTCGTCCCTGTGATCGGCCAGGAACGGTGCGAGCCTGAGCTCGGCCTCGCCATAGCTCCTGGCCACGTCGATGTGGTTGATGCCGGCGGCACGGACCATCTCGAGCACTTCGTCGGCCTTCTCCTGTCGCATGCCTCCGACGGCCGCGGCCCCGAAGATCACTCGGCTGGAATGGTGGCCCGTTCGGCCGAAGGCAATCCGTTCGATCATGCTGCTCACTCATCCGGTGCTCTCGACAAACAGCCTACTCCGGTTGGCGCACGCTTTCACCTGAGCGCGTTTTCACCGTAGACTCGACGGCTTCGTCATACAGGGGAGGGCCATGGTGACCCAGGCACGAGACGCCGCCATTGTCGGCATTTACGAGTATCCGGACCGGGACGTGGAGGGGCGGGTGAGTCCCCTACAGATCAAGGCCGAGTGTGCGGCCGCCGCGCTCGCCGATGCGGGCCTGACCTGGTCCGACGTGGACGCGCTCTACGACGCCGGCGAAGGCGGCGGCATGGGCGGGCTCACCATGGCCGAGTACTTCGGTCTGAAGCCGAACGTGATCGACACCACGAACGTCGGCGGCAGTTCCTATGAGTATCACGCGGCGCACGCGAAGCGCGCGATTGCAGCCGGTAAGGCGCGCGTCGCGCTGCTCACCTACGGCTCCACCGCGCACAGCAACGTGCAGCGCATCGGTGCCGGTGGGCGCGGCGGCGGCGTGCACCCGGCGGACAACATGGAGGTGTTCACCGGCATGACGCTGATCGCCAACTACGCCATGGTGGCGCGGCGGCACATGAGCGAGTACGGCACCACCTCCGAGCAGCTCGCGGAGATATCGGTCGCGACTCGGGCGCATGCCATGCGCAACCCGGATGCGGTGCGGGCCATGCAGGACCTCGAGTTTCTCGACATTCGCGAGACGACGATCGACGACGTGGTCAACTCGCGCATGGTGGCCGACCCGCTGCACCTGCTGGAATGCTGCATGATCTCCGACGGCGGTGGTGCGGTCGTGATCGCCGCGCCCGACGTGGCCAGGAACTGCGCGAAGACGCCGGTGTGGATCCTGGGCAGCGGCGAGGCGACCAAGTATCCGGAGAACGGCGGTGACATCACCGTGAGCGCGGCGGCTCAATCCGGTCCCCAGGCGTTCGGCGAGGCGGGGGTGAACCCCTCGGAGATCGACATCGCGATGATCTACGACTCGTTCAGCATCACCGTGCTCGCTCTGCTCGAGGACCTGGGTTTCTGTGCCAAGGGTGAAGGCGGCGCGTGGGTGAAAGGCGGCCGTTTGCGCTTCGACAATCCGGCCGGACCAGCCCTGAACACGGACGGGGGCGGGTTGTCTTCGAACCACCCGGGCATGCGCGGCATCTTTCTGCTGATCGAAGCGGCGCGGCAGCTCAGAGGTGAGTCCACGTCCCAGGTGGCGGACGCGAAGCTCGCCGTGGCACACGGCAACGGGGGCATGCTGGGCAGCCGGCACTGCGCAGGC
>JASFLG010000588.1:0-3073 GCA_050118205.1 Pseudomonadales bacterium | reverse complement strand
TCCTGCAGCTCGTGCGCGCGGGGATCGTCGAAGTCCGCGGGTTCCACCGATGCGGTCCAGGAGCGGTACCAGGTCTTGAGCTGCCGGCCCACGTAGCTGTCTTTCTTGCCGAGATCGCCCAGACCCACAGCGTCCGGGTCCACGTCGTGCAGGGCGGCGAGCACGTCGATGAACGAGAACGCCATCTTCCGCCGCTCGCCCTCCGGCACGTAGCGGCGCGTGTCTTCCGCGCTGTACAGCGGGTGGCCATCGACCAGACCCATCACGTAGAACCAGGCGCCGGTCACATCCGGGCTCTCGCAGAAGCCGAGCGCGGCCGGCACCGGCACCGGGGTCGGCCCGAGCGCCGAGATCAGCGCCCACTCCCGGCTCATGTCGTGAGCCTTCGGCAACAGCTCGCCCTGAGGCGGCCGGCGGATGACGGCCGAGTGGCCGTTCACGTCGTCGATGCGGTAGGTCAGATTCGAATGCCCACCCTGCAGGCGCGTCCACTTGAGCGGTGGGGTGAGGCTCTCGACGTGGGTGTCGATCCAGGCCTCCACCGCTTCGACGTCATAGCCTTCCGGGCCGAGAGACTCGTCGTGGGTCGTCATGTCACTCCTCCAGGGTGGCGTTCAGTCGCTCCACTGCGCCGATGTAGTCCTCGATGAACTCGCGCACCACATCCCGGGCGGATTGCACGCTGTCCATCAGGCCGACCCCCTGGCCAACGAAATAGGTGGCCAGCTGCCGAGCGCCCTGATGGCCACCCTCAGCGAGCTTGGTCACCTTGGCCAGCGGCGCTTCGCTCACCAGCGACTGGAGCGGCATGGGTAACGGCTCCGGCGCGCCCTCCGACTCCCACGCGTCGGTCCAGGGCGAGACGAGCTGGCGCGAGTACTTCCCGGTGCGCGCCTTGGAACGCACCGTCTGGCGCGAGCTCGCCTGAACGAACTTCTCCTTGATCACGGGGGATGTCTCCGCCTCTGCGGTGGTGAGCCACATGGAACCCGTCCAGGCACCGTGGGCACCCATGGCCATGGCAGCCGCCATCTGCCGGCCGAGCACGATGCCGCCGGCGGCCAGGATCGGCACGCCTGAGGACTCCACGGCCTTGGCCACCTCCGGCACCAGCACCATGGTGGAGACCTCACCGCAGTGGCCGCCGGCTTCGGTGCCGGCAACGACCAGGATGTCCACGCCGGCTTCCACCTGCTTGGTGGCGTGTTCCTTGGCGCCGACCAGCGCCGCCACCGCCACGCCCTTCTCCTTGCCCATCTCCAGCATGTATCGCGGCGGCACGCCCAGCGCGTTGGCGATCAGCTTGATCGGGTGAGAGAAGGCCACGTCGATGATGTTCGCTGCCCTCTTCTCGGTGAGAAACCCGCCGGCGCCGCCACGCTGCTTCTCATAGACGTCGGCGGTGTCGATGCCGTACTGGGCAAGCACGCCGGCCGCGAAGCGTCGGTGCTCCTCGGGGACCATATCGAGAATCTGCTGAGGGGAATCGTTTGCATCGGTTACCGCCATGGAGGTCGGGGCGATGAGGTCTACCCCGTAGGGCATGCCGTCGATGTGCTCGTCGATCCAGTTCAGCTCGATCTCGAGCGTTTCGGCGTTGTAACCCGCTGCCCCGAGCACGCCGAAGCCACCGGCCTTGGAGACCTCCACCACCACGTCGCGGCAGTGCGTGAAAGCGACGAGGGGAAACTCGATCCCGAGCAGCTCGCAGATTGGGGAATTCAGAGCCATCGCATGTCTCTCCCGAAATTATGATGAGACCATTATGGCGCTTTTCGTCGGGAAGGTGTGGAAGGCGTGCTGCCGTCAGCTACGCCTGAGGGTGATGCCGCCGTCCACCGCAACCCATTGCCCCGTGATCATCCGGGCCTCGTCCGAGGCATAGAAGACGGCCAGGTTGCCGATGTCCTCCGGCGTCTGCTCACCCCCGAGGGGCGTCATTTCCGCTACCACCGACTCGAAGATCTGCCGTTGCGGCACGTTCGACAGCTCCGGCTGGTTCGCCTGCATACGTGCGGTCAGGAGCTCCCATGCCCGGGTCCAGAGCAACCCCGGGCAGATGCAGTTCACCCGGATTCTGCGGGGTGCGAGCTGCAGCGCCAGCGACCGGGTGAGGTGCACCACGCCCGCCTTGGCGGCGCCGTAGGCGATCAGGTCCGGCGTGGCTCCGAGGGCGGCGATGGAGGCGACGTTGACGATGCTGCCGCCGTCGCTCAAGCGAGGAATGGCGGCGTTGGAGGAGGCGAAGGTGGTGCGCAGGTTGTATCGCAGCTGCTCGTCCCACATCGCGTCCGTCATGCCGGATTCGGCGTTACCGCTGGTGAGCTCCGAGGGGTCGATATCGAGGCCCCCGATGCCGGCGTTATTCACCAGGACGTCCAGGCGGCCGAACTCGCCGATCACCCGATCGAAGCAGGCACGCATCGCGTCCTGGTTGGATGCATCGGCCGCGAACCCGACCGCGCGCGTGGGCAGCGCGGCGGCCGCGTCGGCGGCCATGGTGTCGTCGAGATCGGTGACCGCCACGAGCGCGCCGCGGGCCGCAAAGCAGCGCGCGATGCCCGCGCCAATGCCACGGCCGGCACCCGTGACCAGAACGACTTTCCCCTCGAGACTCATCTTCACTCCCTAACGCGTCTGCGCGTGCATCCCCGGAAAGCAGACATCCAACCATCATTTCACCCGGATAGGAACCGTTCGTCCTCGTCGATCCGATCCGCCGGTCGATACCCGCAGGCCGGCACCGCGCGTCCGTCCGGCCGGCGGAAGAACGGTTGGCCGCGGTGGTCCATGACGATCTGAAAGCCCCCTTCGTGGACCAGACGGTGATGGTGCGAGCAGAGCAGCGTCAGATTGTCGAGCGTCGTCTCTCCCCCATGGGCCCAGTGCTGAACATGATGGGCATCCACGAAGCGCTCGTGCGTGCAGCCCGGAAAACGGCAATGCTTGTCGCGGGCGAGCACAGCGCGGCGAAGCGCAGGAGGCACCGTACGCTGCTTGCGACCGATTTCGACGGGTGATCCGCTTCCGTCGGCGGAGTCCACTATGGGCACGACGCTGCCGTCGCAGCAAA
>JASFLG010000587.1:0-3078 GCA_050118205.1 Pseudomonadales bacterium | reverse complement strand
AGCGTACCGGCCGCCAGGTTGCGGGCCGCCTCGAGGCGCGACGGTGCGTCCGCTTCCGTGGTGTTCGGATACGTCATGCTGGCGGAGACGTCGGTAAGCACGGCCACGTGATTGGCGCCGGGTTCCAGGGTACGGATCTCGAGTGCAGGCCCGGCGAGGAGCCCGATCACGCCGAGCACGACCGCGGATTGCAGTGCGGCGACGGCGGCCTGCCGCCACCAGGCCAGGCTTCGCGTGCGTCGGCCTGTCATGACGCTGACGATGATCAGCGCCACCGCGATTGCGGCGCCGAGCCACCACCAGAGCGGATCCCCCACGCGGGTGAAGACGAGCGTGCCGGTCTCGAACGCCGCACGCGGATGATTGAACAGGAACCCCCACATCGCCCGAGTCGCTCAGTGGGTGAGCACGTAGGTGAGCACGTTCACGCCCAGCTTGTAGGAGAGCGTGGAGAAGCGCTCGAAGTACCAGGAGCCGTAGGCCTCACGCTCCCAGCCGTCGAAGATGTCCGTGTTGTGCGTGCCGATGGCGAGCAGCCGGCCCTCCGCGTCGAAGAAGCCGCGCATGGCCGGATGGACGAGCGAGCCCGCAGGATAGCGGTGGAACCAGGCGGGCTCGGCGGTGAGCCCGCTGCGGGTGGCGAAGCTGCGCGCCGGGATCTGCGGCATCTCGTCGAACTCGAACACGGTGTGGAAGATGGGGTGGTCCAGCGGCACCTCGCGCCAGTGAATGCCGGGCAGGGCCTCGCGCATGAAGCGCTCGAAGGACGCCCACTCCGCATCCCCCCAGAAGTCGTCCACCCAGAGAAAGCCGCCGTTGTGAAGATAGGCGCCGAGCGCCTCCGCCTCCTCCGAGGTGAAGCGCATGTAGCCGGGATCGGACATGAACAGCAGCGGGAAGTCACCGAGATCCTGGTCGGTGAAGCGCCGCCGGGCCGGCTCACGGCCGACGGTGATGCGGGTGAGCTCGGCAAGGCGGCGGGCGAAGTTGTGCTCGGCCTGGGGAAAGTCCGTCTCCCAGCGTGCCCACACCCGGCCCTCGAAGGCGTAGTAGGCCTCACCCATGCCGCCGGCCGAGTCGTACTGGGCGCGGGCGACGTTGAGCTGGGTGAGGTCGGCCTGGTCGAAGACGATCAGCGTCGCCGGCGCGTCCTCACCCGCCTGCCCGGGGACGTCCTCGTCCGCCTGCGCGGGCATCGCTGCCGCCAGCGCGGCCAGCAACCCGCCGAGAAGAATGCCAGAACGCATCCGGTTGATTATCCGCTTCCGTGCCCTTGGATCGAGCCTACGTCAGGGGGAAGGGCAGCGCAAAACGGTCGCACAGAAGGGTCGGACAGCACGAGACGGTGGCCGCCGCATGGCGCCCTGAACGGGGTCCGGCACCGTGGACCACACGGCGACGTGTGCGATCTCTTACACTCATATGGTCAATTGACTATGGTATGCCCAATGCCATACCTTTCAGTATGGCCATACCGAAAGTGAAAGCTACCTTCTCGCTGGATGTGAAGACCGTCGAGCTGCTCGAGTCCATGGCGGCCCGTTGGCAGGTGTCCAAATCGGAAGCGCTGCGTCGTGCCATTCGGCTGGCTGCGGGCCAGGACTATGACGATGCCGGAGTGAGACTCGCGTTGCTGGATCGGGTCCAGAAGCAGGCTGCTATCACGGACCGGAAAGCGGCGCTTCTGGAACAGGAAGTCCGCAAGGAACGTAGCGCATCCGGTCGAAAGCGCCTGAAAGGTGTCGTGGGCGATTGATTCATCTGGACACCAGCTTTCTGATCCGCTCGCTGCGGCCGGGCTCGCGGGAGGACGGGATGCTGCGCTCGTGGCTCGGAGAAAGCGTCCCTCTCTGTCTGAGCGCGATCGCCTGGGCGGAGTACTTGTGTGGTGGGGTCAGCGAACGGACCGCCGTCGACGTGCGTGCTTTCCTGCACGGGATTGTCCCGCTTGGCGAGGAGGAAGCGCATCTCGCCGCAGAGTTCTTCAATGCCACCGGAAGGCGACGCGGCAGCTTTGCTGACTGCATGATCGCGGCCACCGCAACCGTTGCCGGGGCATCGCTCGCGACCACCAACCAAGCTGACTTCGTCCGATTTGTAGATCACGGCCTGAGGCTGATCTCCGGATCATCCGCTGAGCCGAGCTGAGCGAGCTTCCCCACCCGCTCATCGTCCTCGCCCAGGTAGTGGGCGATGATCCCGGCCACTTGCCCGGCATCGAGCGTGCCCGCCGCCTGCATCTCCTCCAGGTCCGCCCAGTCCTTGGTGCGGTTGAAGAAGGCCTTGAACACGGCCACGTCCAGGCAGGACAGAAACGGGATCCGCGTGCCGGCGAAGGTCTCCGGACGGATGCGGCCGGCCACCGCCACGTGGTAGTCCGTGGTGTTCAGGAACAGATCGAGGGGCGTGCCGTCCCACCAGACGCGTACCTGACCGTCGCGCTTGAGCAGGGTGCGGTCCTTCGCGGTCACCTTCACGCCGTCAGGCAGGGCATCGAACACCCGCCCCCGGTCGTCCGTGCCGACGAAGATGTTCACGTCGATGTCGATGGTGCCGCGCGCCCGGCGCGTGCACCAGGCGAGCGCCAGCGCACCGCCGAAGGCATGGGGCAGGTCGGCCGCGACGAGCGCTTCGTGCAGGGCGACGATCTTATCGGTGAGCTCGCTCACGCCCGGCGGCCGAACACGGGGTAGTCCATGTGCCGCCGCGGCGCCCGGGCCGGGAAGGCATCGGCCAGATCGAGCACGGCCTCGAGCTCGTCGCCCCGGTAGATGCCGTCCTGCCAGCGGATGCGCGGGGAAAGGGTGAAGTCCACCGCATAGCCGCAGGCATCGAGGATGCGCAGGAAGGTGGCAATGCTGGGGCTCTTCGCGCCCGTCTCGTAGGCGTGCAGGGTGGCGTGGGAGGTGCCGGCCCGGCGGGCCGCCTCGCGCAGGGACAGGCCGGCTGCCTGGCGGGCTTCGCGAAGCGCGGACGCCGCCTGGTCCATGAAGTCGGTGTTGCTGCTCATGCGTCTGCCCTGGCATTGGGTGAAAGAGAATGGTATCCGATTGAATACCGATCCTCAAGTCCCGAGAT
>JASFLG010000586.1:0-3085 GCA_050118205.1 Pseudomonadales bacterium | reverse complement strand
TCCTCCACCGAGAACTCGTCATCCTGGCTCATGAGCCGGGTGATGGTGGGCGCGCTCGCAGCGTGCTCGGTGGTTTCGAGCTTTCCGAAGATGGGCATCAGGCGGCCTCCTCCGCGGACTTGAATTTCGGCATGACCTGGCTGGCGAACAGCTCCAGGCTGGCCAGCACTTCCTCCTGGGGCACCGTCTCGTTGGCGTTCAGCAGGAAATTGACACAATCGATGCCCGTGCCCTCCCAGGACTTCAGCGTCTTGATGAGATCTTCCGGATTGCCGATGCACATCCCGGGCGGTGCGGCCGGCGCGGTACCCGGTGCTACCGCCTGGCGCCGTACCTGCGGCAGCAGACCGAAGCTGGCATAGGACGGCGAGGCATAGACCTCCCGTGCCGATACGAGCTGGGCGGCCAGGTAGCCGAAGGTGCCGAGCATGCGCATGCCCGTCTCGACCCCCTGCTCGTGGTCCTCGTGGCAGTAGAGGAAGTTCACGGACGCGACCGTATCGTTGACAAACTCACCCACGGGATCGCAGTTGGCGATGCGTTCCCGGTAGGCCTTCACTTTGCGCTCCTGCTCCTCGAAGCTGCCGAACGTGAGGCCGAGCGCCCCCAACCCGCGCGCGGCGGCGTCCATTTCCGTGCCGGGGCTGGTGACGGCCACCCACATGGGCGGATGAGGCTTCTGGTAGGGCTTGGGGAGCACCGCCCGCTCGGGCATGGAGAAATACACGCCGTCGTAGCTGAAACGCTCGTTCACCCACATCTGCGGCAGCACGCGCACGAACTCGTCCCAGGTGGCCTTGGTGGTATCGGGGTTGGCGCCGAACCCGCCGAGCTCGGTCCAGGTGGCGCTGCGTCCGGTACCCACATCCAGGCGCCCGCTGGAGACGATGTCCAGCACGGCGCTGCGCTCGGCGATGCGGATGGCCGGGTTCATCTGCGGCACGCAGACGTTGATGCCGTGCCCCACCCGGATGCGTTCGGTGCGCGCGGCGATGGCGGTCAGGAAGATCTCCGGCGCCGAGCAGTGGGAATACTCCTCCAGAAAGTGGTGCTCCACCGCCCACACGTGATCGAACCCCAGCTTGTCCGCCAGCACGGCCTGCTCGATGCAGTTGTGATACACCCGATGCTCGGTCTCGTTGTCCCAAGGGCGCGGGACGCTGATCTCGTAGAAGATGCCGAACTTCATTTGCCCCCCCTCTCTCGAATAATCAGTACGCGTTATACCAAGTTCAACGAGGACCATGCCAGTGAGCGGGGAGGACGGCGCTTCGAGCGCCACTCGCCCGACGTTTGAATGATGAACGTTCGCGCTGCTGGCTGTGCGCGAGTATCTTGAGGGAGTACCTTGAGCAGCCTCAAAAGGAGAACCGGAACATGGCCTACACCCGTCTCGAGGTGTCCATCGAGGATGGCGTTGCCCGTCTCACGCTGAACCAGCCCGATGAATACAACCGGATGCCGCCGGCATTCTGGTCGGAGTTTCCCGAAGCGCTGGATGCGCTGGACTCGCCCGGCAACGTGCGTGCGCTGGTGATCGCGTCCACCGGAAAACACTTCACGGCCGGCATGGACGTGTCGGCATTCACCGCGCCCCGGGACGACACGTGGGACCGAGGCCGCGCCGGCGAGGCTGCGCGTCGCCACCTTGCCCGGATGCAGAGCGTGTTCAGCAGGCTCGAAACGTTGCGCATGCCCGTGCTGGCGGCGGTTCAGGGTGGTTGTGTGGGGGGTGGCGTGGACATGGTCTCGGCCTGCGACATGCGCTACTGCACGGCCGACGCCTTCTTCTGCGTTCAGGAGATCAACATCGGGCTGGCGGCCGACGTCGGGACGCTGCAACGCCTGCCGAAGCTGATACCCGACGGTCTGATGCGGGAGCTGGCCTACACCGGCCGACGGATGTATGCGGAAGAAGCCAGAGCCGTCGGGCTGGTCAACGAGGTTTTCGACACGCAGGAAGGGATGCTGGACGCCGTGGCTGCGATCGCGCGGGAAATCGCGACGAAGTCGCCGCTTGCCATAACCAGCACGAAGCATCTGCTGCAGTACGGCCGCGAGCACACGGTCGCCGATACCCTGAGTTACCAGCAGGCGTGGATGGGCGCGGTCAATCAGGGCGAGGAGATGCGCGCGTACTTCAAGGCGAAATCGGAGGGCGCGACGCCGCGGTACGACGACCTGCCACCGTTGTGAGCCGCCTCACCAGGTGGCGCCGGCGAGGCGGCGTGACAGCAATGATGCGAAATGCGCTTGCGCGGGCGTTGATAGGCGCCTTGCTCTTGGTTGGCGCTTCGGTGAGCAACGCCGGGGTGATTGAGACGGTCAACGCCGTACGCGCCAGCGGTTGCGCCCAGCGTGTTCCCGAGAGCCGGGCATTGACTGCCGAGCTGGCGCTCGACGAAGCGGCGAAGCACCTGGCTGATGGCACTGAGCTGGGCGAGGCGACGGCCGCTGCCGGCTATGATGCCGAGCGGTCGGCGTCGATCTACCTACGCAGCCCGCGCGGCAACGACCTCCGACAGCTGCTCGCGCAGCGTTTCTGCGACACCGTCAGTGATCCCGGGCTGAGCGAGGCCGGCGTCTTTCAACAGGGGGACCGGACCTGGATCGTCCTCGCCAGACCCCGGCGGGCGGACGTTGTCGACGCGGATGACGCCGTCGACCGGGTGGTAGCGCTGATCAACGAAGCGAGAACTCAGGCCCGTTTGTGCGGTCGAACGGAGCTCGCGGCCGCGGCTCCATTGCGTCAATCCAGTCTGCTGGAGAGTGCGGCGCAGATCCACGCGCGGGATCTGGGGGCGACTCGCAGACTTGGCCATGATGGGTCAGATGGCAGCCGGCCCTCGGATCGGGTGAGCCGGGTCGGCTACAGGTGGTCGGCGGTGGCGGAGAACGTAGCGGCGGGTCCTGTGACCGCGGAAGCCGCAGTCGAGATCTGGCTGGCGAGTCCGGGGCATTGTGCAAATCTCATGAGCGACCACTACTCGGAAACCGGCGTCGCGTACGCGGTTGATCCGTCGCGCGGTGGCCGGGTCTACTGGGTACAGGTGTTCGCATCACCCATGCATGGGGCTCACCGATC
>JASFLG010000585.1:0-3086 GCA_050118205.1 Pseudomonadales bacterium | reverse complement strand
CAGATACGCTCGACCGGTGGCGACCCGGATCGGGTGCGCGACTACGTCTGCGACGTCACGGACGCGGACGCGCTCGCGGAGACGGTCGCGCGGATCCGTGCCGAGCTCGGTGGCGTGGATATTCTTGTCAACAATGCCGGAAAGTCGGCCGCGAAACCCTTCGACGAGATTACGGACGCCGAATGGCAGGAGGACATCGATCTGAAGCTGTTCGCGGCAATCCGGCTCGGTCGGCTCTGCTGGGCGCACATGCGAGAGAACGGCTGGGGTCGGATCATCAACCTGCTCAACGTTTACGCCAAAGCGCCCGATGCGCGCACGGCGCCCACCTCGGTGACGCGTGCAGCGGGGCTTGCGCTCACCAAGGTGCTCTCGGCCGAAGGCGCCCCGCACAACATCCTGGTGAACGCGATGCTGATCGGTTTCATCAGAAGCGATCAGATCCGTCGCCGCTACGAGGCTGCCGATACGGGTCAGTCGTTCGACGAGTTCGTTGCCGAGGCAGGTGCGCGACTGCCCATGGGGCGGATGGGGGAGCCGGAGGAGGTTGCCAATCTGGCGCTCTTTCTCGCCTCGGAGGCGGGTTCCTACGTAACCGGGTGCGCCATCAACATGGACGGAGGTGTCTCCAGGGTGCCGTAAAGCGGGTGCCCTGTCTGGATGATTCCAGACAGGGTACTAAGAGCCCACCGTGCTCAGAACCAGCCTGACCACGCCGATCATGACCAGCACGAACACGAGCGTGAAGATCACGCCGATGGCGATGAACTGACCGGGTTTGCCGCGGCTGAAGTCGCGTTCGCGGTTCTTGCTCGACTGCACGCCGAACGCGGCCGCGAGCGCACTGCCCATGACCTGCCACAGGGTCAGGTCCTCCTCTCCGCCGTTCCCGTCCCCCGGCTGCTCATCGTCATTGGTCTGGTTCATGAGAACTCCGCGTCAGTGGTAATCGTTCTCCACCCGGGTCAGCCAGTAGTCGGCATCGAAGTCGTCGTCACCTGTCAGGTAGCGCCAGAAGCGGATCCTGTTCAGGTACTCGAGACGGCCGGTGTCGGCCTCGTGCCAGGGCTCGGGCTCGGTGAGAATGGTGTGCAGGTGTTCGGGGTCCCGGGGTCCGCCCAGCCAGAAAATCTCCCGCTGGCGATGGTCCGCGTCCAGATCGCTGGTGTCCCACAGCCGGCACTGACGCTCGGTGGGGCAGAGGCGGATCTTGAACATGTAGCGCAGTGCGTCGGAACGGTTGGCGCCCCCGCCGTGCCAGACGCCGTGGTGCATGATCAGCACGCTGCCCGCGGGGCAGACCATGTGCTGCTGGCCGGCGATGTTCTGGTAGCGGGCGATGGCGGCTTCGGAGACGATGCGCAGATGGGTGCCGGGCACGAACCGGGTGCCTCCCATCTCCGCGGTCACGTCGTGCGGGAAGTACATGATCTGCACGTCGAAAGCGCGGCGCGGATCGATGGTGGAGTCCTGGTGGGTGTGCTGGGAAGGCATCGCCTTGCCCGTCAGGTGCGGCGGAAAGGTGATGTGCAGAAAGTGGTGATCCACCACGGGTCCCGAACCCACCAGCGACTCGATGGCACCGGCGATCCCCGGCAGCGCCAGAATCCGGTGAAGCGCCGAGTCCCCTGGATAGGCGTCGGCGAGCGGCGTACCCGCGGGCACGATGGGGATGGCGCTGGAACCCATGATGCTCGCGTAGTGCGAGAGCACGTCGGTCACGTCGTCGCTGTGGCCGACCTCGTCGAGGAAAGCCCGATTGAGCGCGTCGGGCACGATGCCGTCGAAGCGCAGGTAGCCGGACGCGGCGAAGTGCGCCATCTGCGTGGTGGTGAGCCGCTTGGAGTTGCTCACGCTTCCTCCGTGGCAGCGCCGAACGTGACGTCGGCGCCGCTCGTCTCCTCCACCAGCTTCTCGAAGAAGAACTCGTACTTGAAGTAGCCGGTTCGGAACTCGTCGCCATGGCCGTGCTGCGCGAGCGCACTTGCCTGAATGAGACGCCATCCGTCCCGGAGCGCGTGCACGCCGGTCCTGTACGGGGGTTCCGATTCGTCCCCGGCCATCGGCCGTGTGCGCCCGGTTCCGTCGTAGTTGGCCCAGGCAATGACGGACGAATCCAGGGCCGAGCTGGACAGATAGAGCACCAGAACGCGCTGCCGGATGGACATCCGGCGAGCTTAGCACAGCGCCTTGCTCCGCGAACCGGCCGGTGCGAGGATCGAATCATGCGGCTGCACCGGGACAACACCGAGTTCGAATGGAAGGCGCCGGCCGGTCCCTTCGATCTGCTCGACGAGTCGCAGGTTCTTGCTTACTCGGAGACCGGCGGGTTCGTCCTGGAGGGTGCGTTCACGCCCGCGGAGATTGCCGCCGTGCTCGCGGTCACCGACACGATGGCGGACGCCGCGGAGAACGACCTGCGCGCGCAGCACGATGGCCGCCATGGGATCGCGCGCGCCGGGGAGATCGTCTTTGCGCCGCACCTGGTGGTGCGCTCGCCCACGCTCGCGGCGTTCGCCCGACATCCCGTGCTCGTCTCACTCGCCCGCGAGCTGATCGGTGGCGACGTGCGCCTGTACTGGGATCAGCTGGTGTACAAGCACCCGGGTACGGCCGACGAGTTTCCCTGGCATCAGGACAATGGTTATACGTTCGTCCGGCCCCAGCAGTACCTCACCTGCTGGGTGGCGCTCTCCGATGCCACGGAGGAGAACGGCTGTCCCTGGATCGTGCCGGGGCTGCACCGGTACGGGACGCTGGCGCACCGATGGACGTCGCTCGGTTTTCGCTGCCTGGATGCGCCGGACGAGGCGCGGCCGCTGGTGGTGCCGGCAGGCTCGATCGCCGTTTTCTCGTCTCTGACCCCGCACCGGACGGGCCCGAATCTTACCGATGCGACGCGAAAATCCTATATCCTCCAGTACGCGCCCGAAGGGGCGGTGATGTATCCCCGGGACGGCGAACCACAGCCGGCCTGCAACCCGGAGTGGCAATTCCCCGTCGTGCGCGACGGCCAGGCAGCAGAAAGCTCGATATGAAACACCTCTTGAAGCGTCGAATTGCTCTTTTCCGTTCCGTCGTGTTCG
>JASFLG010000584.1:0-3086 GCA_050118205.1 Pseudomonadales bacterium | reverse complement strand
ATCAGCAGCGCCAGCAGCAGCAGGTCCGCCAGCATCGCGGTGAAGGCCTTCGTGGACGCGACCCCGACCTCGGTGCCCGCCTGGAGCATGAGCGCAAGCTCCGACTCGCGGACTGTGGTGCTGGTCGCCACGTTGCAGATGGTCATGGTGTGCGGATAGCCGATCTCCTTCGCGACCCGCAGTGCCGCCAGGGTGTCCGCGGTTTCGCCAGACTGCGTCAACGTGACGAACAGACTGTCCGGGATCACCGCCACCTTGCGATAACGGAACTCGCTGGCGATCTCCACGTGACAGGGGATACCGGCAAGCTCCTCGATCCAGTACTTGGCGACGAGGCCCGCATAGTAACTGGTGCCGCAGGCGGCGATGGTCACCGCCCGGGTGCGGTCGAGGATTTCCGGCGCCCGGGCTCCCAACGCCTGCTCCAGCACACGCGTGCGGCCGATCCGGCCCTCCAGCGTGTCCACCAGCACCTGAGGCTGCTGGTGGATCTCCTTCTGCATGAAGTGCCGGTAGTTGCCCCGATCCACGTCGTCCCGGCCCGCCTCGACCCGGACCGTGCTGCGGATCACCGACTCGTCCGCCACGTTCCAGATCGCCACGCTGGTCCGGGTGATCTCCACCAGATCGCCCTCCTCCAGATAGATGAACCGGTCCGTCACCGGGCGCAGAGCCACGGTATCGGAGGCGATGAAGTTCTCACCGATGCCCTTGCCCACCACCAGCGGGCTGCCCATCCGGGCGGCCACGATACGGTTGGGCTCGTCCCGTGACATCACACCGATCGCGTACGCACCCTCCAGGCGCTTCACGGCTGCCCGCACTCCTTCGAGGAGATCACCGGTCTCCCCACAGTAGCGATCCACCAGATGCGCGATCACCTCGGAATCGGTTTGCGACACGAAGGCGTAGCCCGCCTCGATCAGCTCCTCACGCAACACTTCGAAGTTCTCGATGATGCCGTTGTGCACGAGCGCGATACGGCCGCTGGAGACGTGCGGATGGGCATTCAGCTCGCTCGGCACCCCGTGCGTCGCCCAGCGCGTGTGCGCGATGCCGACGCGGCCGGACACGGGCTCCTGGCCTATCCGGTCACAAAGCTCCTTGACCTTGCCGACCGTCTTGCGCACCTGCAGCTCATCATCGGCCAGCACCGAGACGCCCGCCGAGTCGTAGCCCCGGTATTCGAGGCGCTGCAGCCCGGCAACCAGGATTCCCGAGACTTCCCGATCCGCCACCGCGCCGACGATGCCACACATACGCTCTACTCCTTGTTGCGGCGCTCCCGGAACAGGAGCTCAGTCATCTTCCGAATCGCCCTTGGACGGTCGCTGATCGGGGCGAGTCCAGCCCGATATGTTCCGCTGGCGCGCGCGGCCGATGGCCAGCTCGTCCCGATCCACGCGCGACGTGATCGTGGACCCGGCGGCCACATAGGAGCCGGCCGCTATCTCCAGCGGAGCCACGAGGGTGCTGTTCGTGCCGACAAACACGCCGTCGCCAATCGTGGTCTGATGCTTGTTGATACCGTCATAGTTGCAGGTCACCGTCCCGGCGCCGACATTACAATGCTCTCCCAGGGTGGCATCGCCGAGATAGGTCAGATGGCTGGCCTTGGTTCCCCGACCCAGCTTCGCCTTCTTCGCCTCCACGAAGTTGCCGATTTTCACCTGCTCGGCGAGCTCCGTCCCGGGCCGTATCCTGGCAAAGGGTCCGAGCACGCAGCCCGCACCCGCATGCAGACCTTCGACCACGGTGTGCGCGTCCAGAAACACGCCATCCCCGAGCTCCGAGTCGACCACGACGCATCCCGGTCCGATGGTGACACCGCGCCCGAGTCGGACGCGGCCCTTGAGGACCACATTGACGTCGAGAAAGCAATCCGGGCCGGCCTCCACGGTGCCGCGGACATCGATCCTGGCCGGATCCGCGATCGTGACCCCGGCCGACATCAGCTCTTCCGCCAGTCGCCTCTGAAACTCGCGCTCAACCGCCGCAAGCTGGATTCTGTCGTTGATCCCGGTCACGTCGAAGGGTTCCCGGCAGAGGAGACCCACCACCGGCACGTTGCGATCGACAGCCAGACTGACGAGATCCGTCAGGTAGTATTCCCCCTGACGGTTGTGCGGCTGGATCCGGCCCAGAAGCTCACGGAGCTGGGCACCGCCGAGGGCCAGAATCCCCGAGTTGATCTCCCGGATACCGCGCTGCGCCTGATCAGCATCCGCAAACTCGACGATGGCTCGAATGGCACCGCTGGCGTCGCGAACGATGCGTCCAAGCTCCGCGGGGTCGGCAAACTCGGCAGTGACCAGCGCCAGCGCCCCTTCGGCGGCCGCTGACGCGCACCGGCAGAGCGTCGGCTCGCGCACCAGCGGCACGTCGCCGTAGGTGACCAGAACCACCGACCCATCGTCTATGTCGGGCAGGGCCTGGGAGACCGCGTGAGCCGTGCCGCGCTGCTCCGCCTGCTCCACCCAGTTGAGCGGGACGCCGGCCAGCGCCGGATCCGCCTCGATCGACTCACGGACCAGATTTCCCTGATGGCCGACCACCACGTGAATGCGGGTCGGCTCCAGGGCCCGCGCCGTGGTCAGCACGTGGCTCAGCATGGAACGCCCGGCGAGCGGATGCAGCACCTTGGGCAGAGCCGAGCGCATACGCTTGCCCTGACCGGCGGCCAGCACCACGATTTCGAGTGGCTTGTCTAGAAGCTTGTCTTGCCCGGCGGGGGGGTTCGTCATGGGGCCTGTCCCGGGTTTCCTGCCTGAAGTACCCGAATGCCTGGAGAAATGCCGATTATAGGGACTGGCTGCAAAAAGGGGGCGAACGCCGTCACCCCCTTTTGTAAGTCCGCGGTTCGTCGGTCCGTGGTTCAGCAGCCCCGTGAACGGCCCGCTGCCGGCGTGGACCCGGCGAGTCCCGGACGATCAGCGTCGCCGTCGTCGGAGTTCGGCGACCGTCCGCTGCCTGGCCATGGCCTCGGCCAGCGCGGCGGCAGCAGCGGAGAACTCGGCACCTGCGGTCTGCTCGGAGAGCAGACGCTCCGCCTCCTGCTGCGCCTCGGCAGCAGCAGCCTCGTCGAT
>JASFLG010000583.1:0-3088 GCA_050118205.1 Pseudomonadales bacterium | reverse complement strand
GATACCTGTGATCTCCACGCGGTCATCCTCACCCATGAGTTCAAACTCGTAGATCACGTGCGAATGAAAGAACTTCCCGCCCAGCATTCTGTAAATCAGAGCGCTCGCTTTGCAGCGACCGACCCCACTTTCCTCCCGGGTCTCCAGGTTCGTCAGCAGGTGATGGGTCTTCAGTTCGCTGAGCGCCTCTGCGCGCAACGAAATGTACTCCGCGCGGGTGACGACCCCTTTCGTGCCCCGAAGGTCGGAGTAGTCCACCGTGATCCGCTCCGCCAGAACGGACGCCAGCCCGGCCCAATCCTTCTGGTCAAGACTGTTGGCGAACCTGCTTATCGTGTCTGCAATGTTCATCACTGCTGAGAGCGCAAAGGCCCGAGGTGTTCGACCAGCAATCTCCAGTCATCGCGCTCTCTCACGAGCACCGAGGTCCCCCGGCCACCGCCGACAGCGGGACGACCATCGACCGTCCCGGTCCAGTGGAACTCGAACAGATACACCGCAGTATCGTCGGACTGGAATACCCAGTGGACGTTCGCGATCCGGTAGTCCTCGTCCGATATCGTCTTGAAGTTTCTCTCGAAGGCATTGCGAACCGCCTCCTTCCCCAGGTGCACAGATCCGTCCGAAAAAGTGACGCTCACGTTCGGATGCATCAGCGGTTCCACAACCGCCCAATCCTGCGTCGCGAGCGCGGATTCGTAAAGCGCAACGAAAGCGGCTGCCGTCATCCGCGCGCACCTTCACACATTGCGCCTCGACACCTTCGTTTCGTCGCCTTGTCAGGCGTCCAGCGCCCGACGCGCGTCTTCTGCTCCCGGAAGTACGTGGCATCCATCAGATAGGCGGCCGCGCCGCCGATCTGCTACGCGTCAGCCGCATCGACGTCATGCACCCATACCTTCGCTCGAATCATCGCGTCCGGCGGAATCAACGCGCCCAGCCCTTTCTTCCCATAGGCGAGATGCGGCGGAATGATGGCTTCTCTGTAGCTTCCCGCGCTGAGTCCAACAAGCATCCTTTCAACGCCCGCAATGACCTGTCGCTTGCCGAGGGTTGTCGAATGCTCTATGAGCTTCGCTCCCTCGACGGATCTGGTCGGTACTCGATCCCCGTAGCGGTCGATCGCTTCAAAGTCCGGGGTGACTTCATCACCGCGCCGGAGATAGAAACGCGCGCTGTACCTGACCGTAGATCCTCTGGAGGCGGTCGGCCCTACCGCTATCGATTCTGACAACACCTGAATACCGCTCGAGCGTGACACCGGACGCCTACGGCCAGGAATGGCTACTCTTGATAGGAAGGGACTGATACCACCACGGAAGGTCCTTGCCTTCCTCAACCCCATGCGCGGAGACCTCAGCCGGCACAGGTGGATGGCGCCGCCGGAATCCAGGGCTTCTGCCTGATTCGCCGTTGTCAGGCGTGGCGCCGAGCGTGGATGACATAGTACCCCTCCGTAAGGACCAGCGGTCGCCCGGATTCCAGCTGCTGCTGAAGTGTCTGAAGACCGTGGAGACGAGATTCCACATCGAAGTCCGGAATGAGCCAGGGTGCTGCGACCAGATGGTACACGAGATGCCCGAGTTCCCGGAATCTGACGGGTCGTCGAAATTCGTCCGCATACTCGACGACCAGACCAGCTTCACGCAAACCATCCTGATACGCCGAGAAGTGATCAGGAAACACGGTCATGTCTGGAAAAACAGCGCGCAGCTCATGCCAGACACCGGCTGCGACCGGCGCATTGACGACCCACTCCTCCGTCGCAACCGTGATGCAAGGAAGGCCGTCAATCACGCGGGAGATCACTTCGCCGCCGCCCGTTCCCAGGTCCAGTATGCTCCCGGACCCTGCGGCAAGGCCGCGGGCCATCGACTCGTAGTTCCAGGGTGGACCGTCTGCCAATGGTTCCGGCGAATGGTCAAGCTCCCAGCCTTGTAGACGGCGCGCGGCATCCGCGAATCGATTCAACTCTTCAACCAGACCGGCAGTGGGGGAGGTCCGTTTCGTCGATCTTTCAGGCGTCTGTTCTTTCCGGGTGCGGCTCATACACCAGCTCGAGTTTGATCCCATCCGGATCGCTGAAGAATACTGCGTAGTAACCAGGCGTGTAGTCATACTCGGCGGGAGCGTCGAGCACTTCTATTCCTTTCCGAACCAGGAAGCCATGAAACCGATCGACGGCTTCACGGCTGTCCGCGGCGAAAGCCAGATGATGAAGGCCGGGCGCGTAGCGGTTATGTGGAGAAGCATCGCGCGCACGTTTTATGGCTATGCTGAAGACGGCACCTGGAATCTGACCAGATATCCAACAGGGTGCTCCGCCGCTGTACATCTCGGAACGCTGGAACCCGAGTTCACTCAGCACCGTTTCGTAGAACCCTACCGATCTCTCCAGGTCGCTTACGGTAAGATCGATATGATGGGGGAATCCGAACATGGGTTAGAAACGCCCAACGCCAGGATACGCGGCGCTTGACGGCGCCTGATTGGCGCGCAGCGAAAGGAGGCTACGGTCAAGGGTCCGCTTCATCGCGTTGTCAGGCTTCATCCTTCTCAATGTAAGCCCCTCCATACTGAGGAAGGGAGTCCTCGATGGTGTACCAATCTGCCTTTGACGATGTCCATACGTGCCCAGTTATCCTTACGTCCAACTGCCCCTCAAAACCACCCAGACGAACTCGAATGTCATCTGGATCGCCGTCAGACCTTGCGTAGAGAGGTGAACAAACTCACCTTCACCTGTAACGACCGCCCCTCATGCGAGTGCCAGAACCGTCGCCAGGCCATGGAAGAGAACTCCCGCTGCGATCGCACCCACGACCATCTCCCTCGGCAATGCAGCCACCGCCGCTCGCAGGACAACGATGCTCAAAGGGAGCGATAGAAGTAGGCCGGTCGCGGTTCCGGGCGAGTATCGATCGACCACCATGCTCGCGACCGCGTGCAAGATTCCATTGAGACCCATCAGTGTCGCAAGGGAGGCAACGATCCAGGCTACCCGCCGTTCCCGGAACGCAACCAGCGTCCAGATCGTGAACAACACAAAACCGACGGCATTGATGAGAAGAAACCGATCGTCTGTCAC
>JASFLG010000582.1:0-3094 GCA_050118205.1 Pseudomonadales bacterium | reverse complement strand
TGCAGCCGGGCGCGGATTTCCTTGAGAATTTTGTCCGCAATCTCGCCACGCCGGCCGGTGAGCGCGAGGCCCTTGAAGTACTCTAGCGTGCCTTCGACCGACCCCGAGGTCACCGCCGGCAGGTTGATGCCGTCGATGAACACGTGACGGGACGCTTCCCGAAGCCGGGTGCCGCCGCACTCGGGACAGTTGCGCACGCGCAGGTATCTCTGCAGGTTCTCGCGGACCATGCTGGAGTCGGTCTCGTGATACCGCCGCTCCATGTTCGGGATGACGCCTTCAAAGCGGTGTCGGCGGTGGATGACGTCGCCGCGATCGTTCACGTAGCTGAAGTCGATCCGCTCGCTGCCACTGCCGTAGAGAATCGCCTCACGGTGCTTCTTCGACAGTGCGTTGAAGGGAGACTCGACGTCGAATCCATAGTGGCCCGCCAGCGAGGAGAGCATGTGAAAGTAATAGACGTTGCGCCGGTCCCAGCCGCGGATCGCACCCTCGGCCAGGGTCAGGTCCTCGTCGGCCACCACCAGGTCCGGATCGAAGAACTGTTTCACCCCCAGACCATCGCATTCCTGACAGGCGCCGGCCGGGTTGTTGAAGGAGAACATGCGCGGCTCGAGCTCGGGAATGCTGTAGCCGCACACGGGGCAGGCGAAGCGGGCCGAGAAGACCAGCTCTTCGGCATCGCCTCCGACAGGAGGCGCGTCCATCTCCGCGACCCTGGCCAGGCCATCGGTGAGCTCGAGCGCCGTCTCGAAGGATTCGGCGAGGCGCTGCTGCACGTCATCCCGGATCCTGAGCCGGTCCACCACCGCCTCGATGGTGTGTTTCTTGTTCTTGTCCAGGGCGGGCGCCTCGTCCAGGTCCACCACGATGCCGTCGATGCGGGCGCGGATGAAGCCGTTGCTCATGAGCTCGGCGAAAACGTGCAGATGCTCGCCTTTCCGCTCTGATACCACCGGCGCCAGGATCATGACCCGCTTGCCCTCAGGCAGCGCCAGCACCTGGTCCACCATCTGGCTCACCGTCTGGGCCGCCAGCGGCTCGTCGTGGTGTGGGCAGCGGGGTTCACCCACGCGGGCGAACAGGAGCCGCAGGTAGTCGTAGATCTCGGTGATTGTGCCGACGGTGGACCGCGGGTTGTGCGACGTGGACTTCTGCTCGATGGAAATCGCCGGCGACAGCCCCTCGATGTGATCCACGTCCGGCTTCTCCATCATGGAGAGAAACTGCCGGGCGTAGGCGGAGAGCGACTCCACGTAGCGTCGCTGACCCTCGGCGTAAAGGGTATCGAAGGCAAGGGAGGACTTGCCGGACCCGGAAAGCCCCGTGATGACGATCAGCTTGTCCCTGGGGATCTCCAGGTTCACGTTGCGGAGATTGTGTGTCCTTGCTCCCCGAACGGAGATGGTGTCCAACGATGCCTTCCTGTCTGCCGGACGTGCGGCGAAACACGCCAACATAGCGGGTCGATTTCCGCGGGGCAAGCCGAGCCAGCGCCACTACTGACAGCGGGTGTCCTCTGCCGGAGTTCCGGGACGATCTCGACCACCGGCAGGGCGCTTCACCCTGACGCCGGCATCGGCGATGCAGTAGTATTGTCAGCGTGACAGACGTCGCGCAGTCGGCGAGCAAGAGGACGGAAGACCATGGCACGGGGCATCAACAAAGTCATTCTCATTGGTAATCTCGGCAGGGACCCGGAAACCCGGTATTCCCAGGGTGGCACCCCGGTCACCAGCTTCAGCGTGGCTACCAGCGAGAGCTGGCGCGACCGCACGTCCGGCGAGCAGCAGGAGCGCACGGAGTGGCACAACGTGGTCTGCTTTGCACGTCTGGCGGAGATCGCCGGCGAGTACCTCAAGAAGGGCTCCAAGGTGTACATCGAGGGCAGCCTCCGAACGTCCAGCTGGGAGCAGGACGGCCAGAAGCGCTACCGCACCGAGATCATGGCGCGAGACATGCAGATGCTCGACTCAAGAGGCGACTCAAGAGGCGACTCAAGAGGCGACTCAAGAGGCGGCAGCAGCGCCCCGACCGGGTTCGATGAGTCGAATGCCTACAGCGGCCCGCCGCGGGAGACCAGCAACGCGGCCACGCTGTCCGACGACGACTTCGACGACGATATACCTTTTTGACTTTCGGTCTCGCGTCTGCGAGACCGAAAGTCAAGCTGGCGCTGTTTATGCTGGCACCGTAGGTGCCAGCCGCTCCGGGGCGGAATCACTCGCGCTACTACGACGCTTCAGAGCCGGTGTGCCGTTCGTTGGACGGTCCAGACGGCACAGCAGATCCGAAGCGTCGTAGTACCAGAGTCGTTGGGTCAGTGGCCATTCCGAACAAACGGCACACCGGCTCTGAAGCATCGTAGTAACCGCAAGTGAACTGACCTTGAGCGTGCCCGAAGGTAAAGAGACTCAGACAGCCAGGTAGAGTAGAAGACCGCCCAGGGCCAGGCGGTACATCACGTAGGGCTTCATGCCCGTGCGTTCTATCAGCGCCAGAAACGTCGAGATACACAGGTAGGCACTCAGCCCGGACAGTGCCGCGCCGACCGCCAGATCGGCCCAGCGGGTCGGCTCCGGCGAGGCGGCGAGCTCGACGCCGGTGAGCAGTGCGGCGCCCGCGATGGTCGGGATGGACAGCAGGAAGGAGAACCGGGAGGCGGCGCTGCGGGTCAGCCCCAGGAAGAGGGCGGCGCTGATGGTGATGCCGGAGCGGGAGGTTCCCGGCACCAGCGCCAGGGTCTGGGCCAGGCCGATCAGCAGGGCCTGGGACCACGTGACCGTCTGACGACCGCCCCGGAAGCCGTCTGCCACCGCCAGAACGACGCCGAAGATGATGGTTGCCGCACCGATGGTGCCGATGGACCGCCAGCTGCCCTCCACCTGGTCCTGGAGCAGAAATCCGGCGATCACCACGGGCACGGTCGCCGCTGCGACCTTCAACAGCTCCTGGCAGTCGTCGTCCATCCCACGGCCGATCAGGAAGCGACTGCCGCTGCCGACGTAACGCTGCAGGTCGTCACGGAAGTAGACGCAGACGGCGGTGAGGGTGCCGAGGTGCACGGCCACGTCGAACGCCAGTCCCTGGTCCG
>JASFLG010000581.1:0-3097 GCA_050118205.1 Pseudomonadales bacterium | reverse complement strand
TCCGGCGGTCGGGTGGAGCGTTTCCGCAAGCGTTTCGGCACGCGCAGCGTCTCCCGCTGAACGCGCTATCATCGGTGTCCTGACGCCCGGCTCCTGCCGGGCGTTGTGTTTTCAGGGCAGCGCTTTTCCAGGGTTGTTTCCGCGCCTGTCGCGCCTGCTGGCGGTCGTCGCCGAGCCGTCCCCGCCATTCATCTTCGATTCAGGGCCGCGGTGCTCTCATGGGCCTGACGGTGAACCGGGATGGGATTTACGGTCTAATCATCTGCAGGCGCATGCGCCCGCAACCAGCGATTTCCTGGACGACATGCAGCGAACAGCCACAGAAGTAATCAGACGGCGGAGAACCACGCGCGCGGCGCGCATGATCGTCTGTCTCGGCTGCCTGCTCGCCGGCCTCGCCAATGCTGCCGGTCCGGGTGAGAAGACGTATCAGGCCTACCTCGAGAACGGCGGCCTCTACGACGACCCCGAGTGGCAGGCTTACGTCGACGAGATCGGCCAGCGGCTGGTCAAGGTGACCAAGATGGCCGGCGACGAATTCCATTTCTATGTGCTGGACGACACCTCGGTGAACGCGTTCGCGCTGCCGGATGGCTACATCTTCGTGCACCGGGGGCTGATCGCCTACGTGCGCTCCGAGGACGAGCTGGCCGGGGTCATCGGGCACGAGATCGGGCACGTGGTGGGACACCACGCAAAGAGGGCCAACGTGCTGGGCGCCATGGGGACCGTTGCGGGCATCGTCGGCTCCATCCTGACCGGCACCGGGGCGATCTCGGACCTCTCCAACACGGCGACGGCGACGCTCACTTCCGGTTACCGGCGCGATCTGGAGCTCGAGGCGGACCAGTACGGTGCGGAGTTTCTCGCCCGGGCGGGCTACAACCCCCTTTCCATGATCGACGTGATCCAGGTGCTCAAGGATCAGTCCATGTTTGCCAAGAACGTCCTGCACCAGCCCCAGGTCTATCACGGCCTCTTTGCCAGCCACCCGAAGAACGACAAGCGGCTCCACGAGGCGGTGGAGAAGTCGCTGCATCTCTTTCCCGACGAGCTGCAGCCGACGGAGCGGGACTTCTGGAAGATGATCGACGGCATGGTGTACGGCAACGCGCCGACGACGGGTCTCATCAAGGGCAGCACGTACTACCACGGTGGTCTGCGGGTGGTGCTCGGCTTCCCGGAGGGCTGGGACGTCAGCAACACCGCCAGTGAGGTGATCGGCAAGGCACCGCTCGGCACGGACATCCGGATCACCGTGCTGCGGCAGAATCCGCCGGCGGAGGAGCAGACGCCGGCGGAGTACATCGAGAAGACGCTGAAACGCGACGACGTGGAGAACGGCAAGGACATCCAGGTGAACGGTTACGCCGCGCACACCGCCGATGTGAAGATTGCGGCCGGGAATGCGGTGGCGAAGAAGATAGCGGTCATCTACAAGGATGGCGGGGTGTATCTCTTCAATGGCGAGCTCGGTCCGAATGGTGGCACCCAGGCGGATTTCGACGCCGCCTGGCTGAAAGTGCTCGGCGGGTTCCGTGCGATGACGGCGGATGACCTGAAGGTGGCAAACGATCAGCGGATCGCGGTGGTGATGGCCAAGCCATCCGACACGTTCGCGAGCCTGGCACGGAAGTCGTCGCTCAAGGACTACCCGGAGGAGACCCTGCGGGTGATCAACGGCCTGTATCCCAACGGCGAGCCGCGCGCAGGCGACTACATCAAGATCGTTCAGTAGCCTCAGCCGATCAGAATATGTCCACCGCCTTCGGTCCCTCGTCGCCCTCCTCCAGGGAGTCGGTGGCGTGCGCGGCGGGCAGGTGCTCGGCCAGGAAGTACTCGAAGATGGCATCCGGGTCGGTGGCCGCTGCCAGCGCGCCGGTGGCGGGGTCGATCTTGCGGGTGACCACACCGGGCGGCTGGTCCGGGTAGGTTTCCGGGAGCCCTTTGAGCGCTTCGCGCATGTACTCGATCCAGATGGGCAGCGGCCGGTTGGAGCCGTACTCCGTGGAGCCCAGGGGATCGTGGTTGGGAAAACCGACCCAGACAGTGGTCACCACGTCCGGGTGATAGCCGTTGAACCAGGTGTCCGCCGCGTCGTTGGTGGTTCCCGTCTTGCCGGCCAGGTCGGGGCGGCCGAGCGCCCGTCGGGCACGCACGCCCGTCCCCCGGGCGATCACGTCGCGCAGCATGCTGTGCATGATGAAGGCGTTGCGCTCGTCGATGACCCTGGGGGCGAGCAGCGGTGGCGTCTGGTCGCCGTCGGATTCCGGATCCGTTCCCGCCAGCAGGTCTTCGAGCGTTGCGGGCTCGGCGTCGGACACGTCCGCTACCGAAACCGGGGTGGGCGACTCACCACCCTCCGGTTGCTCGCACTCCCGGCAGACGATGGGATGGCGGGCGTGGAAGATCTCCTGTCCGTTGATGTCGTAGACGCTCGCCACGATGTACGGGTCCACCAGATACCCGCCGTTGGCGAACACCGCGTAGGCGCGTGCCATGGCGATGGGGGTGATGGCCATGGTGCCGCCGCCGATGGCTAGCTGAGTGTTGCGCGGGAAGGTGCTGGTATCGAAGCCGAAACGGGGCACATAGTCCAGGATCCGCCCGGCGCCGACCTGGAGCAGCACGCGCATGGACACCAGGTTGATTGAACGGTACAGGGCCTCGCGCAGCCGCGTCGGACCGTTGTAGCGGTTGTTGTCGTTGTCGGGCCGGTACTCGGACTCCAGGTTCTCGTCGTCGAACACCAGAGGCGCGTCCATGAAGATGCTGGCGGGGGTAATGCCGGCGTCCAGGGCCGCCGAGTAGACGAAGGGCTTGAACCCCGAGCCCGGCTGACGGGCAGCCTGCAGAGCATGGTTGTACTGGTTCATGCCGAAGTCGAATCCCCCGGACAGGGCCAGCACCGCACCCGTCTTCGGGTCCAGGGACACCAGGGCTCCCTGGATCGCCGGCAGCTGGGCGAGGCGCCAGCGCTCGACCGGTGCAGCTTCTTTCGACGCAGCGTCGGCCTCACTCGCCTCCGCCTCGAGCTCCGCCGTGTCCAGGTGCTGCAGCCGGATCAGGTCCCCAACGGCGAGCACATCGTCCACCT
>JASFLG010000580.1:0-3102 GCA_050118205.1 Pseudomonadales bacterium | reverse complement strand
TGTCACGGCGTGTTGCGCAAGGGTGCGACAGGAAAGCCGCTGACCACTGACATCACACGCGAAAAGGGTACACAGTACCTGGCCACGATGATCAACTACGGCTCGCCCGCCGGCATGCCCAACTGGGGAACCTCGGGCGAGCTGAGCGCCGAGGACATCTCGGTCCTCGCGCGGTTTCTGCAGCACCCGCCGCCAACACCACCCGAGTTCGGCCTGCCGGAGATCACGGCCACCTGGGAAATGTTCGTCCCGCCAGCCGAGCGCCCGAAGAAACCACAGCACCGGTTTGACATCGACAACATATTCTCGGTCACGCTCCGCGACACGGGCGAGGTGGCGCTCATCGATGGCGACAGCAAGAAGATCATCAGCATCGTCAAAACCGGATACGCCGTGCACATCTCCCGGCCGTCCGCGTCCGGCCGTTACATGTACACCATCGGGCGCGACGCCAAGGTCGACATGATCGATCTGTACATGAATCCGCCACAGAAGGTCGCCGAGATTCGTGTCGGATTGGAGGCGCGTTCCGTCGAGACCTCGAAGTACAAGGGATTCGAAGACACCTATGCGGTGGCGGGCGCTTACTGGCCGCCGCAGTACGTGATCATGGATGGCAACACCCTGGAACCGCTGAAGGTCGTTTCAACACGCGGCATGACGGTCGACACCCAGGAGTACCATCCGGAGCCCCGGGTGGCTGCCATCGTAGCCTCGCACGAGCATCCCGAGTTCATCATCAACGTCAAGGAGACCGGCGTCATCAAGCTGGTGAACTACGAGGACATCGAGAATCTCTCCGAGACGACGATCAATGCAGCGCGTTTTCTGCACGACGGCGGCTGGGACGCCTCGAACCGCTACTTCCTGACCGCCGCGAACCAGTCGGACAGGATCGCCGTGGTTGATTCGAAGGAACGCAAGCTGACGGCGCTGGTGCCCGTTGAGAAGATTCCGCATCCGGGGCGCGGCGCGAATATCGTGGACCCGAAGTACGGTCCGGTCTGGATCACCAGTGCGCTGGGCAACGCGAACATCACCGCCATCGGCACAGACCCGGACGGCCATCCGGACAACGCCTGGAAAGTGGTGCGCGTCCTGCAAGGACAGGGTGGCGGGTCGCTGTTCGTGAAGAGCAACCCGAAGTCGAAGAACCTCTGGGTCGACTCACCGCTGAATCCCGACCCGGCGGTCAGCCAATCCGTTGCGGTCTTCGACATTGACGATCTGGATGCCGGCTACGAGGTCTTGCCGATCGCCGAGTGGGCCGACATCGGGCCCGGCGCGCGACGCGTCGTGCAACCCGAGTACAACAAGCGAGGTGACGAGGTGTGGTTCTCGGTCTGGAGCGGCCTGGACGAGGAATCGGCCATCGTGGTGGTGGATGACCGGACCAGGAAGCTCAAGTACGTCATCAAAGACGACCGGCTGAAGACGCCAACCGGCAAGTTCAACGTCTACAACACGGTGACGGATACCTACTAGGGACCGCAGATGAAGCACCGGAAACGGGTCGGGGTGAACGTCACGTCGACCTGCTTCCATCCGCTCCGCCGAGAATCTCGCGCGTCGTATCGATGATCGTCTGCGCCGTCATACCCACCGTATCCGGCTCCGGATCCAGCGCGTGCACCAGGTACGCCGGCAGGCGGAACTCGGGCACGTCCGGTGGCCGATGCAGCTGTCCCAGGGCCAACGCATCTTCGACGAGCCGGAGCGGGAAGTAGCCGGAGCCACCACAGCCGAGAATGTGCTGAAGACCGAGCCAGCCGATGTTGGCGGCGAGTCCCGGGCCCGAATAGTCGGGAAACGTGGCGCTGTGCTGGCTCGCGAACTCCGGACCCCAGTCGACGTATACGTACGCCGCCCCGGGTCTCGCCTGATCAGACGCCTCCGTGGACACGTACACGAGCGTTTCCTCGTGCAGCTTCTCCACCACCAGACCGGGCCGGTTCTGCGGCGTGTACATCACGCCCACGTCCAGCCGTCCTTCGACCAGCCCCTGCATGAGATCGTCTTCGAAGCCGATCTCGCAACGTACGGCCAGCGCGGGCGCCCGCGCGCGGATCCGTGGCAAGGCCGCGAGCAGCAGGCTCTCCCAGAGACCAAACCGACCGCCAATGGTCACGGTCGCCGCATACCCGGATGTGGTGCCGATCTCCTGGCGAACCCGCTCCACGGTGCGCACCAGGGTGGCAGCGTGGGTCTGAAAGCTTCGGCCCTGCGGGGTGAGCGTGGTGCCACCCTTGTTACGTACGAACAGACGGCAACCGAGCTGCGTCTCCAGCGTCGCAATCCGGGCGCTCACCGTCGACTGGGTGACGTGCAGACGCGCCGCAGCGGCGCTGAAGTTACCGGCAGCGACCACGGTGAGAAAGGTCCGGGCGAGCTCGGTATCCAACGACAGTGCCACTTCGCCAATGATGGCGACACTTTATATCGAGGATATCTCTACGTCGACGCGAACAATTTCACTTTACCGATATTATTCGGCTGCCTACAGTGGTCTCAGTCCTCGAGATGCTCGGCACAACGGCGGATGTTCACCACGTGCGTTTCCCGCATTTCCATCAGATCGTCACGCAGCGCCGCATCGCGCACCGACGGCAGCAGCTCATCGAGCATGCGCACCACGGCGGACTGCCCTCGATCGAGCAGGCTCAGCCGGTCTGCAAGCGTTTCGCGCTGCAGGAGCTTGTCGTAAAAGACGCCCGTCTCCCGGCTCGGCTCATAGCCGAGCCGGCTCAGATGGTGCCCGAGCATGGCGCAAAACCTCGCCTCGTCCCGCGCCACCTCATCGAGCAGGGCGCCGAGCTCGCCGCCGTCCGTGGTCCTGTTCATGTCGATCAGACCACGGGCGCCCGCGCGCTCACCCTCCAGCAGGGTATTCAGGCGCTCGGCAATCTCGTCGACAGAAAGCGCAGGCTCCGCGGTATCCTCGAACTCGTGCTGGTAGCACGGCGGCGAGGCGTACTCCCTGAATTCGCGATCCTCAATACTCATCATCGTTTCCCGTCAGGTACACCTGAACCCTAATGCACCCGCCACAGAGCTCAAGCGAAGAATTCCAACGCCAGCCATCGGCGTTGTCGATGGCTGCGT
>JASFLG010000579.1:0-3103 GCA_050118205.1 Pseudomonadales bacterium | reverse complement strand
GACGAAGCCTTTGCGGCGCTGCCTGCTGGTGCTCTCGAAGGTCTACTGGCTGATCCGGATCAGCTGGCGAAGGTACTGACCCTGCATGTGGTCAGCGGCGAAGCCCTCTCTACGGATGTAGTCCAGCTCAGCGAAGTCATGACCGTGGAAGGCAGCGCCCTCGCCGTCGATACCACTGACGGCGTAAGGGTCGGCGGCGCGAAGGTCGTGACGGCAGATGTGGATGCCTCCAACGGCGTCATTCACGTCATCGACCGGGTCATCCTGCCCCAGTCCTGACACATTCTCCTGGAGCTGCGCCGTTGCGGCGCAGCCCCTCCCTCCTTCAGGTCTGATTAGGCGAGCATCTCGCCGTCCTGGGCCATCCAGGCCTAGCAGTTACCAATTGTGCTTTCGTCGATGACTCAGCGGATAGATAAATCTAAACATATCAATCAGTTACCGGGACTCCCGCTGCAACTAAATGCCTGACGATGCACAACCGTGCATAACTGATCCCCGCAAAACTCCCACCTCCAACCATGCCAATCGCCCCTGGGACAACGATCCGATGATCACAGAAACGATGGGGTCGGTCGCTTGCCGACAAACACGATTGCGCTACTATCCTGGCCACGATTGTGATCCATAGATAACCATGAAATTCGTTACGGTTCGCGACCTTCGCGGCAAGACATCCGAACTCTGGAAGGAGCTCGAGCAGGAAGGAGAGTTGGTGGTGACCAGCAATGGCAAACCCATTGCGATCCTGAGCGCCACGGATGAAGAGTCCTTCGAGGAGTGCCTCTGGACGTTGCGGCGCAGTCGCGCGAGCGATGCGCTAGGCAGATTACAGCGCGATGCTTCAGAACGGGGGCTGCAGGCGCTGACCCCCGAGGAAATTGACTCCGAAATCCAGAAGTCACGGACGAAGAGAACGACCGGTTGAAGATCGTGCTCGACACCAACGTTCCGGTGTCAGGGTTCCTTTCCCCGGACGGCCCGCCCGCTGCAGTGCTCCGAGCTCTTCTCACGGAGCGCGTGCAATTGTGTTTCGACGAAAGGATCGTCTCCGAGTATCGAGACGTGCTCACACGCACAAAGTTCTCCTTTGACCGCGACGTGGTGGAAGAGCTGATCGGTTTTCTTGAAGCGGCCGGGACGCCGACACTCGCGGGTCCTCCCGCGGTCACGCTGCCCGATCCATGGGATCAGATGTTCATCGAAGTCGCCGTCGCCAGTGAGGCAGACTTCCTCGTGACCGGCAATCTCAAGCACTTTCCCGAAACGGCGCGAGCGGGAGTACGCATCATCTCACCACGCGACTTTCTGGAAGCTCTCCTAACGGGGAAGTGACATGGCTCCGCCTGCTGGGCTCGAACCAGCGACCCGCTGATTAACAGTCGCGCCCCTATCTCATTGAAAATCAAAGGGTTTCGGTGAAACACAAGCAAACTCAACGATATAAAGAAGCTAACGTTGAGGCAAGCTGAGTTGGGATGAATCTGGTTGAGTCTGGTGGGGTACCTGTTTTGGTACCCCAATTCATCGACAATGCTCTGCGTCCGACGTGGATCGAGGCTGGCGAGTTTGTCCTCGAGCGGCCCTCGATCAGCCATTCGGGAAGCGCTTGCGGTAACTGGCCGAGCCTGGAGGGAAGACCGGCATGCGCTCCTTCATGTCCAGCGCATCCTGTGTGAATTCCAGCGGATAGCGGGTCTCTACCATAACCATGAGGAGATCCTTGACGCGTTCCGGATCAACGTTGGCTTCCCGGCCCAACTCGAAGGTCGCGACGTCGGGTCCATGTGGGGACCAGCTGTTCGTAACGCCGACGCTGCCGTTCAGGTCGATGCCGTTGGTGACCGGCATGCCACACACGATACTGCTGATTTCGGTGACCGCGTTGCGGTGAAAACCCGGCAGGTGCAGGGTATGGTCCCCCACCAGCCAGCGCGGCGGGATGATCATGAAGTCCGCGTTGCAACCGCTCACGTCATGCGCGGGCGACGCGAGCGCGCAGTAGATCGAAGGATCGGGATGATCGACGGTGGCCGTGCCCATGGCGACGAAATTGCGCATGTCGTACTTATAGGGCGTGAGACTGCCGCGCCAGGCCACCACGTCGAACGGAGAGTAGTCGAGATAGACTGACCAAAGCCTGCCGCCAAGCTTGTGGATCAATTGGGTCCGGACGTCCTCATCCTCGAAGCTCGCGACCGGCGCCTGGAAGTCGATGGCGTTGGCGAGACCGTTCGAGCCGATCAGGCCCAGTTCGGGCAGTACCCACGGATGACCATAGTTTTCGAAGACAAGCCCGCGAGCAAACGTGTCCTTCAATTCCACGCGGAATTTGACGCCCCGAGGGATCAACACAAACTCGCTCGGCTCCGCCTCGATCACGCCGAATTCTGTTGCAATGCGAAGATCGCCCTGCTGAGGCAGGATGAGGAATTCCCCATCGGCATTGCTGAAGGCGCGGTTCTCCATCGACCTGGTGGCGCGGAAGAAATGTACCGCGAGGCCCTCATGCAGCTTCGGCGAACCGCACCCGCACAGCGTTGTCAGCCCTTCCAGGAAATCGGCAGGGCCACCTTCCTGCGAGAGCGGGGCCCAACGCAGGCGGCCCGGATGCGACGGTTCGTCAAGCGGAGGTGTGCGGAAGTTGCCGCTGTCCCAAGGTTCGTATTCCGCACTCACTATGGAGGGGCGGATGCGAAAGACATAGCTGCGCCGGTTCAAGTGTCGCGGCGCATAGAAGGACGCGCCAGAGATGAGTTCGCTATAGAGGCCGAACGGAACCCGTTGCGGGCTGTTCTGGCCTTTCGGCAGGGCACCGGCCATCGCCTCGCTCTCGAACTCATTGCCGAATCCCAACTGGTAGCCCGCAGTGCCGAGCGCCTTTCCGATGGACTTTAATTGCCTGGTATCTGCGTTGTCGTTCATCGATTGGTCCTCTCGTGCGCGCTGGCCTCATCGGGCCGGGGTCAGTTTCCTGGCCGACCGTCAGTTTCCCAGGACGCTACCATCAATTCATAGGCCTAACGAATGATTTGAGATCATGTAAGCTGAAAAAATGCGCTGTAGGAGGTCCGATTCCTCAGAATATTGGGTCCTTTCTGTG
>JASFLG010000578.1:0-3105 GCA_050118205.1 Pseudomonadales bacterium | reverse complement strand
AGGGGGCGGTGCAGTTCGTCGAATCGTCCGGGCCGAACCTGGCTGCCACCATCACGGCACACCATCTGCACATCGACCGCAACGCGATCTTTGCCGGGGGCCTCCGGCCGCACGCGTACTGCCTGCCGGTCGCCAAGCGGCGCCACCACCGCCAGGCCCTGCGTCAGGCTGCGGTCTCCGGCAACCCGAAGTTCTTTCTGGGCACGGACTCCGCACCCCACCCCCGGGCAGACAAGGAGAGCGCGTGCGGCTGTGCGGGCATCTTCACCGCGCCGGTCGCGCTTGAGAGCTACGTGCAGGTTTTCGAGGCGGAAGGGGCGCTAGACCGGTTCGAGGCATTTGCCTCGGAGTCGGGCGCCCGGTTTTACGGACTGCCCGAGAACGAGGATCGGGTCGTGCTCAGGAAGACCGACCTCCCGGTGCCCGAGCTGGTGACCCGGGCCGACCAGAAGGTGGTGCCTTTCCATGCGGGAGAAGTGCTGCCCTGGCGGTTCGAGACAACCTGATCCTTCGTTCAGTCGAGATACCGCTCGGCCAGAGCGCCGAGCGTCTCGAAGAACTCCCGCTTGACCTCGTCGATGATCTCGGCCACCGGACGCACCGCGTCGATACGTCCACACACCTGGCCGGTGAGCGCGATGCTCGCCTCCATGTCACCGCCGAAGTAGAGCTCGAGTGCGGTGCCGAACTCGGTCATGGCGTTGGTCTCGGTATCGAACTCGAGCTTCGTGGTCTTGTCGGTGCGCAATGCCCTGAGCGCCGGCGAGTGCGCCCGGTTCAGGAACACCGTGTCGGTCTCCTTGGCCGCCACGATGGCCCGCTTCCAGTTCTCGTGCACGGGCGACTCCGCGGCGGACACCATGCGCGTACCCATCTGCACCCCTTCCGCGCCGAGTGCGAACGCCGCCGCCATGGACGCACCGTCCACGAAGCCCCCGGCGGCGATGATCGGCACGTCCACCTTGGACCGCACCAGAGGCAGCAGCACCATGGTGGAGACGTCCCGGGGATTCTTGAAGCCACCGCCCTCGCCGCCTTCGACCACGAGCCCGTCCACGCCGCAGGCCACAGCTTTCAGCGCCGCGGAGAGGCTCGGCACCACATGGAAGACGGTCAGCCCTGCCGACTTCAGCTCTTCCGTGTACCGTTCCGGATTGCCGGCCGAGGTGGTCACGAACTTCACGCCCTGATCGATCACGAACTTCACGATGTCCGGATCGCGCACGAATGCCTGGGCAATGTTCACGCCGAACGGCTTGTCGGTGAGGGTGCGCATCTTCCTGATCTCCTCCCGCACGGCATCGAGCTCGCCGGAGGACGTCTCGATGATGCCGAGTCCGCCGGCCTCGGAGACGGCCGAGGCGAGCTGCGAGCGGGCGATCCAGCCCATGGGTGCCTGAATCAGCGGCACCTCGACGCCCAGAAGATCGGTTACGCGATTGGAGAACTGCATGGTCGGCCACCTCTTGCGCCGGCAAAAAGAAGCCGCAGCCTACCTCAGCTCCCGGTGGACGTGTAGTGACGGATCCCGAGGCGCCAGACGAGCAGGGCCGCGCCGAAGAAGACAAAGCCGGCGAGCGGCGCGAGCACCTGAAGTGCCCGCCCGCTGCCGATCGGATCGTCGACCCCCAGGATGGCCACGGCGGGGAAGTAGCTGATGCAGCCTAGCGGCACCACGAACGTGAAGAAACGACGGAACCCCGGCCGGTAGATGGCGAGCGGATACTGAGCCGTCTCCACGCCGCCGTAGGTGAGCGTGTTCATGACCTCGAGGGACTCCACGGCCCAGAACGAGAGGGTGGCCTGGAAGATGAACAGGGCATAGAAGAAGACGACGCCGGCCACGATGGTGAACAGGAGCAGCGCCACACGCCACACCGTCCAGTCGAGGTCCAGGGTAACGACCGCCCAGCCGAGCACAAGAAGCCCCTGGGCCAGACGCCCCACGCGTTGCAGCTGGAAGTCGTGACCGGCCAGCTGCAGGACCGTGCTGCGCGGTCGCAGCAGCACACGGTCGAAGTCGCCGGTCCTGACGAACTGGTCGCCGAACACGTCGAAGCCGCGAGCGACGGCCTCGCTGATCGGAAAGGCGACGTTGACGATCCCGTAGAGAAAGGCGACCTCGGCGAGCGACCAGCGCCCCAGCATGCCGAATCGATCGAACAGGGCCCAGATACCGACGGCCTCCACGACGGAGGTCACGAAGTGACCCGTGGCCATCAGCACGAACGAGAGCCGGTACTGAAGCTGTGCCCGGATGGACTGGGACACGAGGCGCCCGTAGAGCGCCAGGCTACCCACGCCTACGTGCCCGTTCGCCATGCCGATCGCCTCACGAGCCATCCGCTCTCACCCTCCCTGCACCACCAGCCGGCCCCGGGCGCGACCGAGCAGCCAGATGCCGAACGCGACGAGCGCGGCAACCCAGCACCACTGCAGACCGATCTCGAAAACCGCGTCGGCGGGGGCGATGTGCCCGCTGTAGATTCGAAACGGCACGTCCGCCATGCCGCGCAGCGGCTGCCAGTAGAGGAATCCCTGCATCCAGTCGGGGAACAGCGGCAACGGCACGATGAGACCGGACAGCACGGGCACGATGCCGGGCATCATGCGGTTGATGCCCTCACCGGAGATCGTCCAGAGCAGCGTGACGTGCAGAATCATGGTGAACGCGGTGGAAAGAAAGAGCGTCGCGAGCACCGATGCGACGCACAGCGCTCCGGACAAAGCGCTCGCTGGCGGCGGCAGCGCCCACGCGGCGAGACCGACCAGCGGCATGACCAACCCGGTGAACAGGAGCATGGGCACCATGCGCAGCAGCGTCGGCGCCGTCCGGAAGGCCAGCGTCCTGGCGAACCAGAACCGATACAGATCGAGCGGCCGGAGGAGCTCGTAGGCAACCGCACCACTGCGGATCTGCAGGGCAATCTCCGCATCCACGTTCCAGGGCAGGAGCGCAAGCAGCGCCTGGCCCAGCCAGATGTAAACCAGAACCTGGGACAGGGTCATGGGGGGTTCGGTCACCGCGGACGCGTAAAACGCGACGAACACCATCACCTTGATGAAACCCCAGAAAAGCTGCGTCCCGACGCCGGCCAGCGCGGC
>JASFLG010000577.1:0-3106 GCA_050118205.1 Pseudomonadales bacterium | reverse complement strand
TTCGGCACCGAGCGTGATACGGGCGAACCCAGCTATCACTGGGTGGTGCACTCCATTGCGCCGGAGCCGGAGCCGGACCTCTCGCCGCGCGTCGTCGTCGGCAACGAACAGACCGGCAAGCCGTACAGCGCGTCGATCCTGAACGTCTCCGCCATGAGCTTCGGCGCATTGTCCGCCAACGCGGTTCAGGCCATGAACCTTGGCGCCAGGCTCGGCGGTTTTTATCAGGATACCGGTGAGGGCGGACTCAGCGACCATCACCTGAAGCACGGCGGAGATGTGGTCTGGGAGCTCGGCTCCGGTTATTTCGGTGCGCGCGATCAGAGGGGCCGCTTTGATCCGGAGATGTTCCGGGACAAGTCGGCGAACGATGTGGTGAAGATGACGGAGATCAAGCTCAGTCAGGGGGCCAAACCGGGGCACGGTGGCCTGCTGCCGGCGGCGAAAGTCACCGAGGAGATTGCCCGCATTCGCAGCGTGCCGGCGCACGAGGATTGTCTGTCGCCCAGGGCGCATTCGGCATTCTCGAGCCCTGCGGAGCTCATGGAGTTCGCTGCCCGCATGCGCGACCTGTCCGGTGGCAAGCCGGTGGGTCTGAAGCTCTGCATCGGCCAGCCGCACGAGCCTTTCGCGCTGGTCAAGGCCATGCTCGACACCGGCATACTGCCGGAGTTCATCGTCGTGGACGGTGGTGAGGGCGGCACCGGCGCAGCGCCGCTCGAGCTGTCCGACTGGGTAGGCATGCCGCTCTCGGAAGGCCTGGTGCTGATGCGCAATGCCCTGGTCGGCGCCGGCCTCAAGGACCACGTCCGACTCGCGGCGAGCGGCAAGGTGTATTCCGGCATGGGCCTGGCGCTGAACATGGCTCAGGGCGCGGACTGGTGCAACGCGGCCCGTGCTTTCATGATGTCGGTGGGCTGCATTCAGGCCCAGCGCTGCCATCTGGATACCTGCCCCACCGGCGTGACGACGCAGGACCCGTGGCTGCAGCGCGGTCTGCTGCCCGAGGTGCAGGGCGAGCGGGCGGCCCGGTTCCACGCCAAGACGCTCCGCGCCCTTGCCGATATCGTGGCGGCCGCGGGTTTCAAGCACCCGACGGATCTCGAGCCCCACCACATCATGCAACGCAAGGGCCCGGAAGCGGCGGTCCCCATCGACCGCATTCACACGTTTCTGCCGGAAGGCATCCTGCTCGATGCCCCGGACGAGACCATTTACGCGGTGTGGTGGGCGGCCGCGCGTGCAGACAGCTTCAAGCCAGCGGTCGACCTTGCGGTGCACCGGTCGAGCGGCACGCCGGTCGGACCGCAGATCTAGAGCCTGCCTTACGATTCGGCGCCCAGCAGCCTCAGCGGCTCTGTTCGTATTGCCGGTCGCCGAACAGGATCGACCGGTGCTCGTCGTTGAACCCTTCCATGCCGCCGGCGATGGTTTCCTTGCGTATCCGGTCGGTCATGAACTCCATGCCGTGTTGCACGGTGTCCCGGCTCATCAGCCCATCGATCCAGCGACGGAGGTTCGGCCGATTCTGCTCGAAGCGCGCGCTCATCGTGTACGCATATGGCAGCAGCGCGATATCCGCGATGGAGTACTCGTCCGCAACGTAGGCCCGTCCGTCGAGGTGCGCGTCGAGCACCGCATACTGCCGGTTCATCTCGTTCCGGTAGCGGTCGATGGCATAGGGAATCCGCTCCTTGGCGTAGAACGCGAAGTGCGCGAACTGACCCGCCATCGGGCCCTGGTTGGCCACCTGGAAGAAGAGCCATTTGAGCATCTCCACGCGTCGCAGGGCATCACGCGGTATGAGCATGCCGGCCTTCTCCGCCAGATACATGAGGATGGCGCCCGACTCCCAGACCGTGACGGGACGGCCGTCGGGTCCATCCGGGTCGATGAGCGCCGGATGCTTGTTGTTGGGACTGATCGCCCGGAAGTCCTCGGTGAGCTGATCACCGGCCAGGATGTCGATCTCGTGCAGACGATAGGGCAATCCGGTTTCCGCCAGCATGATTGCGATCTTCTGTCCGTTCGGCGTGGGCCCGGTGTAGACCTCCAGCATGGCGCAATCAGCTGCCGACCGGTGGTCGGCCGGTCAGCGCGCGCAGACGGTTCGCCTGGGCCGTGTCCAGGTACTCGTCGATGCGATGGATGTGGCCGTCCCTGATGCCCAGGATGATGCACGCGGGAATGCGCACCTCCTCGGTGCCGGAAACCGCCCGCAGGGTGTGCCGCTGAAACACCCTGCCGTCCTCGAGGAGGATGCGCTCGATCACGTCGTAGTGAATCTCCGGCACGTTCTCGCACAGCCCGGTCAGCACCGCGAGATTCTCGCTCTTGTTCTGACAGGCGTCGTCGAAGTTGTGCCACACCTGCACGTCGTCCGTGTAGAGGTCGGCGACGGCTTGCGGGTTCTTGCTCTCGATGGCGGCAAACAGCGCCGCGGCGGTGGTGAGGTTGTCGTCCATGCCCGCGCTCCCCCTACGTCTGCTTCGCCATGGTGGGTACCCCTTCTTCCAGCGTCACCCAGCTCTGCTTGCTGTCGCACCAGGCGTGGAACTGGGGTTTGAAGTCACTGGTGTCATCCAGCGTACCGGTCTTCAGAAAGATCATCTCCGGGCTCGATTGAACGGCGGAGTAGATGGGCGAGCCGCAGTTACCGCAGAAGTAGCGCTCCACGGGGTTGCCGCTGTCGGTGTCCGTGTCCTGGTAGAGCTTCGGCTCGCCGCTGGTGAGATGGAACTCCGATCGCGGCACGCCCGCCAGCGTGGAAAACGCGGATCCTGCCTGGCGCTGGCAGTTCTTGCAGTGGCACACGCCAGTGACCGCGGGTGCGTTATCGATCTCGTAACGGATGCTGCCGCAGAGGCATTGGCCGGTGACTGACATGGTGTTTCCCCCTTCCGTGTCCCGTGAACGGGAGAATGTACCAGAGTGCGGTGAACGAATGGGAAGCCCCGCGGCCGGCGCGGGGCTTCTCCGGGGCAGGCTGGATCAGTCCCAGTCGCCCATGCCGGGGGCGCCGGTCGCTTTGCCGCCCGCAGGGGCGTCGGCAATCATCACCTCGGTGGTGAGCAGAAGGCCGGCGACGGAGGCCGCGTTCTGCAGG
>JASFLG010000576.1:0-3107 GCA_050118205.1 Pseudomonadales bacterium | reverse complement strand
CAAGATCGGGGCCAGCCGCGCTTGATTCGCGTAACCTTCTAAAACTCAAGAGAAAAATTAGAGATACCGGGGGTGGTCGACCGACTACCGCCGTGGAATCTACCGGCCTGATCCAACACTGGCCCAGGGTTGTTGGTGCAAATCCAACATGGAGGATCAGGATTGCTGGTGCTTTCAATCCGCGAACGGGTTCTCAGGATGCGCGAGCGCCATCCGACGAATCGGTGGCAGGCGGCCTCGCAGACCCGTAATCCATCCGTTGAGTGGGAATTCTGTCCCATTTCATGTTCCGGGTGCGTGATAGCTTCGAAGTCCTGCAACGGGAGTTAGGAGGTATCTCGTGTCCGAGGGGTTGCAGCAGACTTTCACCGCGATTCAGCGCCAGGCCACATCCGAGGTTCTACACCTGCTCGACGGGTTCTACGAGAACCTGGAGCACGGCCTGTTCGAGCTTGCCTTCCGGATTGACCAATCAGACATCCAGGCGCGTTGTGCCGCGCTGATGAAAGACCTGCGCTTGCGCAAGGGTATGGCGCTGCGAAGCTTCACCACGCTGATGGAGGCCGATGTGGCCTTGTGGACGTCTGTCGAGGAAGCCGAGGAGTTCGCGGCGCTGCAGACCCGGGCGCGATCGCTGGCCCGAAAATACGAGAATCACTTCGCCACGGTGCTGGGCTCGATGGCCGGCTGGATCGCCCTGGCCACCAACCGGGCCGACACGGAGACGGAGGTTCCGATCGGGCCGAATCGACTCGCGTACCACTTTCTTCGCTCCATCAGCAGCGCGCACGAAGATCGGGAGCTGTCGTCCATGCTGTGCGATCTCTTCGGCCGGCTGGTCCTGGACCGGCTGGGTCCGCTGTACGGAAGAAGCAACGCGCGGCTCGAGAAGTCGTTTTCACTTCTTGCGCTACCAGATGCGGAGACGGCATAGGACAATGAGGCGGCGTGGCTCTGATCTTCGCTCACGGCGTATCCAACTCTCCGTCGACCCAATAGCGGATCCGCTCAGGATGTGAGGCGATGTAGTCGCTCACGGCCTCGTCAGCGGAGGTCCGGGTGGCTTCGAGCAACGCGGCCTCGAGCTCCACCATCGGGATGTACAAACGAGTGAAGAACTCCGTGATGCGCGGCGGGTAATCCTGGTACAACCCGCGGCGCACGATGGCGTGTACCCGCTCGCGGGCGCCGAACACGCCTTTCGGATCAGTCAGATAGCGCAGATCCCAGCGCGCGAACATCCAGTGCGGGTTCCAGGCGGTAACGACGATCCACTCGCGACGCCGAATCGCGCGCGCCAGTTCCGCGGTCATGGCCGCACCACTGGAGGACACCAGCTCCATGCCGTCCAGGTCATAAGCCCGCAGCGCCCGTTCCGAGGCCTGCATCAGGCCGGAGCCGGGATCGATGCCATGAATGCGTCCGTGCAGGCGTCGCCGCACCTGCGGCTTCGCCAGATCGGCGATCGAGCCGAGATCCGACGCCGGCACGTAGGCCGGCACGGCCCATCCCAGCCGCGCGCGGGTATAGATGGGGCCCAGATCCACCACGTCGCGGGAAAAGCGAGCCCAGTAATCGCGGTGCGTCACGGGTAGCCATGCCATCAGCATGGCGTCGAGATCGCCGCTCGCCACTCCCTGGTACTGAATGCCGATATCGGCCATCACGAGTTCCACAGGCTGGTCGTAGTAAGTCTGGATCACGCGCGCGGCCAGGTGACTGACGATTTCCGCATCGGCCCACGCGGTCCAGCCGATCTTCAACGGTCGATCAGATCCGGCGCTTCGCTGGGGCGACATCGCCGGCTGTCCCTCATCCGCCTCAACCATGGCATCGTGACGACCGGCGGGGCGGTCGGCGGCCTGTTCACCGACAACGATCAGATAGGCCAGCGCGAGCACCCCGGCCAAAGCGATCGGAACCCCGGTTAGCCATTGCCGCCAGCGCGGGCTCACTGGCCTCGCTCCCGGTTGAAGGTGAACAGGCGCCGCAGCCAACGCCAGGCGTCCGCGCGTTTCTCCCCGAAGCTCTGCGTGATCCGATCCAGAACGATGGCGAGCAGCACCACGCCGATGCCACCCTCGAAGCCGAGGCCGATGTCCATGCGCTGAATACCGCGCAGCACCTCATTCCCGAGCCCGCCGGCACCAATCATGGAGGCGATCACGACCATCGACAGCGCCAGCATCATGTTCTGATTGACCCCAGCCATGATCGACGGCAGGGCGGAGGGCAGCTCCACCTTGAGCAGCAGCTGGCGGGCGCTGCAGCCGAAGGCGATTCCGGCTTCGACCGTTTCCCGTGGCACCTGACGGATGCCGAGATCCGTCAGTCGCACTGCAGGCGGGGTGGCGAAGATGATCGTGGCGATGGCGCCAGGTACCCGGCCCAGGCCGAAGAACATGGCCGCCGGGATGAGATACACGAAAGCGGGCATGGTCTGCATGAAGTCGAGCACCGGCCGCATGATGCGGTGCGCCAGGTCGCTCTTGGCCCCCAGCACGCCGAGGGGCAGGCCGACGAACAGGCTGAACACCGTCGCGGACAGCACCAGGGCCAGAGTAGCCACGGTCGGCCGCCAGAGTCCCATGCCAGCAATGATTGCGAACGCCACCAGAGTGAACGCCGCAAAACGCCAGCCTACCCGCCACAGAGCGAGCAGTGCCACGCCCGTGCTCAACAGCCAGGCTGGGACGGCCAGCAACCCAAGCTCGAGGCCCGAGGTCACGCTTCCGACAATCGCGGAGACCGCGTCAAACAGCGGCTGGGCATTGTCCAGCAGCCACTCTACGCCGGTTTCGATGACGTCGCCCACCTACGCTTCTCCCGATACCCTCACGACCCCTGCCGCTCGAGGGTTTCCAGCAGGATGGTGCGGCTCACGGTGCCGAGCAGGCAGCCGTCGTCATCAACCACGGGCAGAGAAAACGAGGCGTGAGCGAGCCGACTGACGACTTCGGCGAACGGGGTCTGCGGAGCTAGCGGTTCGCAGTCGATGTAGGCACCCTCCAGACTCGACTCGCCCCGGCGCATGGCGTCGAGCACGCTGTCCAGCGAGATCACGCCGACGAAACGCCTCGCGCGATCACACACGTAGCCGTGGTTAC
>JASFLG010000575.1:0-3112 GCA_050118205.1 Pseudomonadales bacterium | reverse complement strand
AGCTCGCGTAGCAGCCGTCGACGGCGCGATTGTCACCGAAAACGCGCACACCCTCCGCGTGATTGGTGGCAATCGCAACCCCGGTGCCGGTGAGGGTCGCGTAGCTCCACGCCTTCTGCATCCACCTCGGCGCATCGCGCCGTTCCAGGAAGCCGGTCACCCAGGCGTGACCCACGGCCATTCCCGCACCCCAGAGCAACACCTCGCCCGTGCTGGGCTGGCTACCGATGAGCCGGCGGGTGACATACGCGTCTTCCACGTAGCACGGATCCTGCGCGGCCGACACGGTCTGAGCCACGTCCACCACGTGCAGGGTCTGCCAGGCGACCTCCTCACCGGAAAGATCGAGTGACTGGCAGCCGGCGGCAAGCAGGATATGGCCGGCCACCAGAAGCGTGAGACCGAGACGGCGCAGCGGAGCAAGCGGAAACTGAGGCAACGTGTGGCGCTCTTAGCTGGGGTAGCCGAATTGTTCACGAGGCGGGAGCAGTGACGCTGTAGTGAGAATTCGCTCCTGATGTGAAGATTTCTAAATAGGCTTCAAGTCGCTGAAATATAAGGCTTTCCCTGGCCATCTCGGCCGAGGCTCGCCATTCAGCCAGCGTTCAGGCAGCATGCGTTCCAATATCGATCGCACCTCGCGTATCGAGGCATGAGAAGTTCGGACATGCATGAGAATCCCCCGCTCCTGAACCTGATTCAGCGGATCGGCATCGCGACCCTGATCCTCCTCGCCACCACTCTCGGTGGCTGCGCGAACAAGCCGATCGTCGACATGAAGGGCGTCAGCCGCGCCCAATATGAGCAGGACCTGGCCGAATGCGGCGAGTACGCCGACCAGGTGGAGGTCGGCAAGAAAGCCGTCGGCGGCGCCGCGGCCGGGGCGGCGGTCGGCGCGGCAATCGGCGCGATCTGGAACGACAGCGTCGGAAAGAGTGCGGCCACGGGTGCGGTGCTCGGCGGTGCGGGTGGCACCGGACACGGCGCCGAGGAGCGCGACCGGGTGGTGAAGAACTGCCTGCGCGGCCGCGGCTACAAGGTCCTGAACTGAGCTCCACGCGGCGGCCGAACGGACGTCGCGAACCGCCCCAACCATAAGTCCGGGTTATGGCAGACCCGACCACCAGCAATCTGTTGAGTTAGCTCCGCGAAAGCGTCTATTCTGGTGCGCTTTCTGTTTGTATCCACTGGAGGGAGTTGACTCATGGCGGAAGCCGAAGACTACACGAGCGACCTGAACAACCTGGCGATGGCCGAGGAGGCCGTGCCGCTGCTCGAAGCAGTGAAGAAACACATCGCCGACAACGTGGAACCGATCACCGAGGAGTTCTATGCGCTTCACGAAGAGAAGGAAGACCGCTGGAGCTGGCATCCCCGACAGCTGGAGCTGCTCGACGGTGCCAAGGCCAAGGCCAAGGAGTCCGGCCTGTGGAACTTCTTCCTGCCGGATGCAGAGACCGGCGAGGGGCTGAAGAACCTCGACTACGCCTACATTGCTTCGGAGCTCGGCAAGAACCCGCTGGCCTCCGAGAGTCTGAACTGCTCTGCGCCGGACACCGGCAACATGGAGGTGCTCGAGCGGGTGGGCACCCCCGAGCAGAAGGAGAAGTGGCTGAAGCCTCTTCTGAACGGCGAGATCCGCTCCGCGTTCGCCATGACCGAGCCGGGCCTGCCATCGTCGGATGCGAAGAACATCAGCACCGCTGCCGTGCTCGAAGGTGACGAGTGGGTCATCAACGGCGAGAAGTACTACGCTTCCGGTGCCGGCGATCCGCGCTGCAAGATCATGATCACCATGGTCAAGACGAGCCCGGACGCACCGCCGCACCGCCAGCAGTCTCAGATCCTGGTACCCATTGACACCCCCGGGGTGAAGATCCTGGAAGGCATGCAGGTATTCGGACACGACGATGCACCGCACGGCCACATGCACATCAAGTTCGACAACGTGCGCGTGCCGAAGGAGAACATCCTGCTCGGCGAGGGCCGCGGCTTCGAGATCTCCCAGGTGCGGCTCGGTCCGGGCCGCATCCACCACTGCATGCGCTCCATCGGCCAGGCGGAACGCGCGCTGGATCTGATGATGAAGCGGGCCTGCAGCCGGGAAGCGTTCGGCAAACCGATCATCCAGCTCGGCAAGAACATCGAGGTGGTCTCCCGCGCCCGGATCGAGATCGAAGCCATGCGGCTGATGGTGCTGAAGGCGGCCAAGGCGATGGACGTGCTCGGCAACCGGGAAGCGCGCATCTGGGTGCACATGGTCAAAGCCATGGTGCCGGAGCGCGTCTGCCAGATCATCGATCAGGCGATTCAGATGCACGGGGCAACCGGCGTCTCGCAGTGGACGCCGCTGGCCGGCATGTACACGGGTCAGCGGACGTTGCGTATCGCGGATGGTCCGGACGAGGTGCACCACATGGTGGTGGGCCGTCACGAGATGCGTAAGTACATGTAGGGCGGCCGTGTCCTCCACCGAGCAGACGCTCTACGAGGTCCGGGAGGGCGGTGCCTGGATCCGGCTGAACCGGCCGGAGAAACGCAACGCCCTCTCCGCCATGCTGATCACGGAGGTCTACGATCACCTGACGGCGGCGAATGCGGATGACGCGGTGCGCTGCATCGTGATCACCGGCAACGGACCCGGGTTCTGCTCGGGCGCGGACCTGAAGGACGACCGCGGCCTGCCCAGGGGGCACGCCACGGCGGTGGAGTACCCGGAGCTGCTCGCCGCCATTCAGGACAGCCCGAAGCCCGTGATCGCGGCCGTGAACGGGCCCGCCTTTGCCGGCGGGCTCGGCATGGTGGCGGCCGCGGACATCGCGGTGACCGTGGAGGACGCCCAGTTCAGCTTTTCCGAGGTCCGCATCGGCGTGATCCCGGCCATCATCAGCGTGGTCTGTCTGCCCAAGCTCGGGGCGCACCACGGCATGAAGCTCTTCCTCACCGGCGAACGCTTCGACGGGCAACAGGCCGTCGCTATGGGACTGGTGCATCGGGCCGTACCCGCTGCCGAGCTCACGGCCGCCGTTCAGGAGGAGATCGACATGATCCGCCTCGGCGGACCGAACGCCGTGATCGAGTGCAAGAAGCTGGTCCGGGAGGTGGGGCAGCT
>JASFLG010000574.1:0-3122 GCA_050118205.1 Pseudomonadales bacterium | reverse complement strand
GTCGGGTTTTCGGACGCCTGGTTCGAGGCTGCTTCGGGGATCACCACGACGGGCCTTTCCACACTCGACACGATGGAGAAGCCCGCGGCGTTTCTGTTTTCCCGGGGCTGGCTGCAGTGGATCGGCGGCGTCGGGGTCGTGGTGCTGGCGTTGGCGATTCTCATGCGCAGCGGGCATGCCGCAAAGCGGCTTGGCTTCAGTCATGTGGAGACGGGTGATGCGGTGGGCGGCACGCGTGCCCACGCCCGGCGGGTAGTCGCCGTTTACGGCCTGCTCACGGCCGGCGGGATCGTCGCGCTGCTCATCGCCGGGGCGACGCCGTTCGATGCGGTCGTGCACGCCATGACGTCGGTGTCGACCGGTGGCTTTGCGAACAGCGCGGCGAGCCTGGCGGATTCTCCGGCCGCGGTGGTGGGCGTCGTGGACGCGCTCTGCGTGGCCGGCGCGATCTCCTTTCACGTCTACTACGTCTCTCTGTTGCAGATTCGCCGCCATCGGCCCCTGGACAACCAGCTCTACGCGCTGATCGTGCTGATTGCCGGTCTCGCGGCGCTCGTGCTGGTGCTGGGCTCGCTCCTCGGCTGGTCGGTGCGCTGGCAGGACGCCGTCACCCTGGTCATCTCCGCACAGACCACGGCGGGATTTTCCACGCTGGACGTCCCGTCGCTGCCCGCTTGGCTGATGCTGATGCTGTGTGCCTCGATGTTCGTGGGCGGGGGAATCGGTTCCACGGCGGGGGGGATCAAGATCGGCCGCCTGCTGTTTGTCGCTTCCTGGGTGCGCGACTACTTTCAGCGCACGGCGGTCCCGGAATCGGCGTACGGTGAGTTCACAATCGGCGAGGAGCAGGTAACGGTGGAGGATCTGCAGGAGGTCTTTGCCGTTGTCGGGGCCTTCGTGGTCGTGCTTTTTCTGTCCTGGTTCTGTTTCGTGCTCGCCGGCTACCCGGTGCTCGAATCGCTGTTCGATGTGGTCTCGGCTCTGGCAACCGTGGGGATGTCCGCTGGGGTGACCAGCGCCGATCTTCCACCGCTGCTGAAAGCGCTGCTGTGCTTCGATATGCTCTTCGGCAGGGTAGAGGTGGTGGCCCTGGTGATCGCGCTGCTGCCCACCACCTGGGTCGGGCGCCGTCGCAGCGGGTCGCCCGAGTGAATCGAACCTTGGAGGAGTCCGATTGCGAATCGTACTGATAGGCGCCAGCACGCTGGCGCTCACCGCTACCGAGGCGCTTCTGGCGGCTGGACACCAGGTGGTCATCGTCGAGAAGAACCGGGAGGTCATCGAGGAAGTCAGCAAGGATTACGACTGCAGCTTCATCCACGGTGATGGCTCGAGACCTCACATCCTCGAAGACGTGGATCCCAAGCACACGGACTGCCTCTTCTGCCTGTCCAACGAAGACACGTCCAACATACTGGCTGCGGTGGTGGCCCGCTCTCTCGGATTCGAGAAAGTCGTGGTGCGCATCGAGGATCGGGACCTCCTGCCGATCTGTACCCAGCTCGATCTCGATCACGTGATCGTTCCGGACAAGCGCGTCAGCCGGGAGCTGGTTGCCTTCGCCGAAGGCAACGAACGAGCGCTGGATACGGAGGCTGCGGACGACACCGGTGAAGAGGAAGCGGACGCTGAAGCGGAAAGCCAGCCTTAGAGCCGGGAGGCCGTCGACGAGTGTCGCGATGAAAGTCCTGCACGCCATGGTCGTTGTACTCGCGCTCGGCGGGTGCGACGCATCCGATCCGGCGACCCGGCCGCCGGTGGCCGAGACCCTGTACGTGAATGCGAACGTGATCACGGTCAACGATGCGGAGCCCCGGGCAGAGGCCGTTGCCGTGCGTGACGGCCGGATCCTGGCGGTAGGTTCGCGGGAAGTGATCGAGTTGCACAAGGGGCCAGCGACCGTCGTGGAGGACCTTGGCGGACGCACGCTCGTGCCCGGTTTCGTGGACGGGCACGGGCACATGGGGCCGGTTGGGATCATGGCCATGACGGCGGATCTGCTGCCACCACCGGATGGCACGGTGACGTCGGTTGCCGGGCTGACGCAGGCGCTGCGTAACTGGGCAGCGGGTCCGACCGCGGCGGATTTCGGGGTCATCGTCGGCATGGGCTACGACGACTCCCAGCTCGAAGAGCGGCGCCACCCCACGCGCAGAGACCTGGATGCGGTGTCGCTGGATACCCCCGTGTACGTGGTGCACCAGTCGGGTCACCTCGGGGTGGCGAACAGCGCCGCGCTGGAGATGCTCGGCATCGACTCCGACACGGAAGATCCCGAGGGGGGTGTGATCCGCCGGGAATCGGGTTCGCGGGTCCCCGACGGTGTGCTCGAGGAGAACGCACACATGATGGCGATGGGTCGACTGCTGCTCGGCCGGCTTGATGCAGCACAGGTGCTCGACGCCATCGAAGCCGGTCAACGCCGGTATGCGAGCTTCGGGTACACCACGGCCCAGGATGGTGGGTCCATGCCGGAGACGGTGGCCGGATACGAGGCCGCGGCCGAGCAGAGCAGGCTCTTCATCGACGTGGTCTCCTATGTCATGGCACCGTCCATCCGGCCCTCCGACACGTTCATGGAGGGGCCCTATCATGGTCGCGACTACCGGAACCATTACCGGATCGGCGGTATCAAGCTCATGCTCGACGGTTCCCCGCAGGGAAAGACGGCCTGGCTCACCGAGCCGTACTTCGAACCGCCGGCGGGCCAGCCGCGTTCCTACCGCGGTTACCCGAACATGCCTGACGAGAAGCTCGCGGCCTATGTGGAGAACGCATTCGCCAACGGCTGGCAGGTGCTCGCGCACGTGAACGGCGACGCGGCGGTCGACCAGCTGCTGAACGCGATCGACCAGGTGGGCAAGCGGCATCCCGATCCGAATCGACGCACCGTCGCCATACACGCTCAGACGGTCCGTGCCGATCAGCTCGACCGGATGCGCGCGCTGAGTGTGATGCCATCGTTCTTCGCGGCACACACGTTCTACTGGGGGGACTGGCACCGGGATTCGGTGCTGGGAGAGGTGCGCGCAGCCAACATCTCTCCGACCCGATGGGCGCTCGATCGCGGCATGAGGTTCAGCACGCACCATGACGCGCCGGTGATTCCGCCGAATTCGATG
>JASFLG010000573.1:0-3131 GCA_050118205.1 Pseudomonadales bacterium | reverse complement strand
TCGAGGCGTCGTTCGAGCGCATGCGCGAGAACGGTCAGACCGTGGCCGCGCTCTGGGCCTCCCAGGCGGCCATCTATCAGCGCTTCGGCTACAGCATGTGCTCCGTGCGCCGGACCTACACGATCGATACGGTGGACATGACACTCCTGGTGCCGCCGGACCCCGCGCTCACCGTGGCCCGCGAGCCCGCCGGCGATGCTTTCGAGACCATCCGCGCCGTGTACCGGGACTTCGTCGCGCACCGCAGTCTCTATCTGCACCGCAGCCGTCAGCTCTGGCATGCCAACACCCTGGCCGAGCGGGCCGAGGACGGGCCCGTGCACCTCGCCATCTGCCGGAACGGTGCGGGCACCGCGCTCGGCTACGTGGTCTACACGCTGCGCGGCCGGAAAGTCGATCATCCCGCGCGCGGCCAGGAGATTGCCGTTCGCGACATGGTCTGGCTCGACATCGACGCCTGCCGGGCGCTGTGGGCCTTTCTCGCCCGGCACGACCTGGTCGGCCGGGTGCGCTGGGAGAACGCACCGGCGGACGATCCGGCCCTGGAGCTTTTCGCCGAGCCGCGCATGCTGACCGCACGGGACAACGAAGGCGTGTTCTTCCGGGTGGTGGACGTGCCCGGTGCCCTGGCCGGTCGCGGCTACGACGCCGACGGCGAGCTGGTGATCGCCATCCAGACGGACCGGGAAACCCCCTGGAACGACGGCTGCTGGCGGCTCACCGTCAGCAACGGCAGCGCCGGGGTGAGCCGCGCTTCAGGCACGCCGGATATCACCTTCACCACGAAGTCCCTCTCGAGCGCATTCAGCGGGTTCCGCCGCGTGCGGCAGCTCGCCAACTGGGGTCTCGTCGTCGGCAGCGAGGGCGCCATCGAGCGCGCCGATCGCCTGTTCGCGACCCGACACGCGCCGTCCTGTCCCGACCACTTCTGACTCACGGAGGCACAGCATGAGCACCGACGCCGCTATCGACACCGCCTACGCCTTCATCGATGCGTTCAACGATCAGGATCATCCGCGCCTGGCGGGCACCCTGAACTATCCCCACATCCGTCTGGCCAACGGCCGTTTCGTGACCATCGCCACCGCCGCCGAGTTCGAGGCGCGCAGCCGCAAGGGCGGCGAGCTGCTCGACGCGGAGGGCTGGCACCACTCGGTCCTGGACGAGGTGGCCGTCGTGCACAGCGGCCCGGACAAGGTGCATCTGGCCCTGTCCATCGACCGCTGTCATGAGGACGATGAGCCCTACAACCACTTCGAGACCCTGTGGATCGCCACCCTGCAGCACGGGCACTGGGGGATCCAGTTCCGCTCCAGCTATCTGGTGACCCCGTCCGCGGCGACGGCCGGGCGCCAATGAGCGAGGCCTGGGACATCATCGTGGTGGGGGCCGGCAGCGCCGGCTCGGCCATCGCCGCGCGCGCCAGCGAAGACCCGAACCGCACCGTGCTGCTCCTGGAGGCGGGGCCGGACTACCCGGACCTGGCCACCACCCCGTACGATCTGGTGAACAGCCACAACAACTCCTACACCGATCACGACTGGGGCCTCGAATACGCCCCCACCCGGGAGCGCGCCGTGGCATTTCCACGGGGACGCGTGGTGGGTGGCTCCAGTGCGGTGAACACCACCATCGCGCTGCGGAGCGTGCCCGAGGATCACGCCGAATGGGCGGACGCGGGTAACCCGGCCTGGTCCTGGGAGCGGGTGCTCCCCGCCTACCGGCGAATGGAACGGGATCTCGACTTCGGCGATGCGCCCTATCACGGTGATGCGGGACCCATCACCATCCGCCGTTATCCCCACGACGAGCTGCTCCCCCAGCATCAGGCGTTTCTGGCCAGCGCACGCGCGCTCGGCTATCCCGACTGCGCCGATGCGAACGCGCCCGACAGCTGGGGAAGCGGCCCGCAGCCCATGAACAAGCTGGGCAGGCTGCGCGTCTCTGCCGCGGTGGGCTACCTGGCGCCGGCGCGCATCCGACCCAACCTGACGATCCGCGCGAACACGCTGGTCCGTCGGCTCATCTGTCGGAACGGAAGCTGCACGGGAGTGGAGGTGGAAACGGACGGCGCGGTCAGCGAGATCCGTGGTCGCCTCGTGGTGCTCGCCGCGGGCGCCATCATGTCCCCGGCCGTTCTGCTGCGCTCCGGTATGGGACCGCGGACCGAGGTCGAGCGCCACGGCATCCACCTGGTAGCGGAGGCCGAAGGGGTGGGCCGGAACCTCTCCGACCACCCGGCGCTCGCGGTCGTGTGCGCGGTGAAGGACGGTGCGGTGATCGATTTCGATGCGCCCATCATCCAGACCATCCTGCGCTACACGGCGGCAGGCTCCGAGAAGCGCAACGATCTGCAGATCGAGCAGATCAGCTTCGCCGGGCGCCGCAAGGGACCGCCCCTCTTCTCCATCGCCGCCGTGCTCGAGTATCAGTACGGCCGCGGCGAGCTCACCCTCGCCTCCGCCGACCCCCACGCCCCGCCACGCATCGACAACCGCTTCTGCGAGGACGACCGGGACGCGGACCGGCTGGTCGGCTGCCTGAAGGACGCCCTGGCGTTCACCCGCACCGGGCCGCTCGCGGACATGATCGAGGCCGTGACCTTTCCGGACCCGGCCCGCCCTGCCGACGACGACGCGCTCCGGGCACTGGTCCGGAAATTCTCGGGCAGCGGCTACCACCCCTCGGCGACCGTGAAGATGGGGCCGGCGACGGACCCCATGGCCGTGGTGGACGAGCACGGCTGCTGCCACTTTCAGAACGGCCTGGTGGTCGCGGATGCCTCCATTCTGCCGTTCGTGCCGCGCGCCAATACGAACCTGTCGGCCATCCTGGTCGGCGAGATGGTGGGCGAGTGGCTGCGCACCCACCCGTCACGTTACGGTCTGTAAGAATCTTCGGGAGACAACCATGGCCGACCTCATGATCAGAAACGCAGCCGTTCTCGACGGCACCGGCGCACCGCCGCGCATGGCGGACGTGACCGTGGAGGGCGGCCGCATCACCGGCATCGTCGAGGTGGGCGCCGGCGGCACCGCCACGCGCGAGATCGACGCCGGCGGGCTCACCCTGGCACCGGGCTTCATCGACACCCACGCCCACGACGACGGCGCCTTCTTTCGCCACCCGGA
>JASFLG010000572.1:0-3134 GCA_050118205.1 Pseudomonadales bacterium | reverse complement strand
TGGCAGACCACGCTGCTACCTCCGGTCATCGCCAGAGGCGAGGTGCCCGCGCTCGAGCGCAACGGCGACCATCTGCCGCACTATCTGTCTGTCGATCTGAGGGTCGCGCGAACCTGGCGCTGGGAGGACCAATCGCTGGAGGTCTTCCTCGAGCTCACCAACGCGTTCGATCGGGCCAACGTCGGCGCATATGAGTACGACGTGGAGGAGGACGACAGCGGGGATGCGTATCTGCTCTCCCGGGAGTCGGTCACCATGTTGCCACGGATCCCATCGCTCGGCGTCCGCTGGACCTTCGACTGAGGTCCGGATCAGGCTTTGACGGTACGTCCGTCGGCCCACGCCCGAAGCGCTGCGATGCTCTCGGCACGCATGATGGACATGGGATAGGTCCGGTTCAGGGCGGCGAGCACGTCGTCCTGCTGCACGGACTCCTTGCGTGCGCTGGCGAGATAGCGGGCGGAAACCACCGCCTCTTCGATCTCGGCGCCGGTGAACCCCTCCGATGCGTCGGCCAGCACGTTCAGATCAAAGGCCTCGGGTGTCATGTGCCGTTTGCCGAGATGGATCCGGAAGATCTCGGCGCGCACGGCGCGGTCGGGCAGATCGACGAAGAACACCTCATCGAGCCGGCCCTTGCGCACGAGCTCGGGCGGCAGCTCGCTGATGTCGTTGGAGGTGGCGACGATGAATACCGGTGCGCGGTTCTCGGCCATCCAGGTGAGCAGGCTGGAAAGCACCCGTTTCGAGGTCGCGTTATCGGACTGGCCGGTGGCGAGGCCCTTCTCGATCTCGTCCATCCACAACACACAGGGCGCCATCAGCTCGGCCTGCCTGAGCGAGTTTCGCAGGTTCCGTTCCGTCTCGCCGAAGTACTTGTTGTACAGCGCCCCGAAATCCAGGCGCAGGAGCGGCAGCCCCCAGAATCCGGCGACGGCCTTCGCGGCCAGCGATTTACCGCCACCCTGAACCCCGAGCAGCATCACCCCGCGTGGTCGATCCTCGTCCGCGTTGAGGAACGCGTCCTTACGCAGGGTGAGCCAGGACTTCAGGTTGTCGAGCCCGGCCACGGCGCCGAAGGACTCGGTGTCGTACTCGAAATGCAGCACGCCTTCCGAGTCGAGAAGCTCGAACTTCAGCCGGTTCACCTCCGGAATGTCCGATTCGGTGATCGCCCCATCGCCGAAGATCGCGTGACGGATCAGCACCTGGGCATCCGAGTGGGAGACGCCGCGCAGGTTTGCGATGAGACGCTTCAGGGTTTCGTCGTCCGTGCGCACCTTGCGCCCCTGATGCTGCTCGGACCAGTCCTTCGCCTGAGCGCGCACCAGCGCCATGAGCTCCTCGTCGCTCGGCAGGCGCAGGTCGAACTTCGCAGTGAGCCGGCCAAGCTCCGGCGGCACCGAGAGCTGGTGGCTGAGCAGCAGGATCGTGTTGCGTCGGCGGTCGTGGTCGAGGGCGATGTCCTTCAGATGACGGATGATCGTGGGCTCGCCGGTGAGATAAGGGTGGAAGTCGCACAGAACGTACAGAGCCGGCCCCTGCTGAGCGGCGATGTGGGCGAGCAGCGCTTCCGGGTCCCTGAGCTGGTCGTTGTCCTCCACCCCGGCGCCGAACCCCCCGAGGTGCAGACCCCGAGTGACCCGCCACTCGTAGAAGGACATCTGCCGGTGCATGGCGAAGCGCAGGAGCAGGGCAAGCACCCGCCGCTCGTCGTGTGACTCCACGACCACGATGGGAATCCTTGCGTCGAGGATCAGACTCAGGTCCTTTGTGTCTGCCACGCCTGTCTCACTATACTTGTCGGCTCGCTGTGCGCGCGGAGGCCTGAGATGGCAACGAATTCGGATTGCCTGTTCTGCAAGATCGTCAACCGGGAGCTGCCGGCGGACATCGTTTACGAAGACGATGAGCTCCTCGCCTTCAACGACATCAGCCCCCAGGCTCCGACGCACATTCTCATTATCCCCAAGATGCACCTCGCGACGGTGAACGAATTAACCGATTCGCACGTCCAGGTCCCGGGGAAGCTGGTTTTGCGAGCCAAGGCAATCGCCGATGAGAAAGGTATCGCAGATTCCGGTTATCGGCTCATCATGAACTGCAACGCCGAGGGCGGGCAGACGGTTTTCCACGTGCACATGCATCTGCTCGGGGGCCGGCAGCTCACTCACCTGGGCTGAGGATTCTCATGGCACTCATCGACGACCTGGTGATCGGTCTGGATCGGGCGCTGCGGACCCTGGCAGCGGATCCGGTGGCCGAGCGGCAGAGCCCGGCCGCAGCGGTGACCGATGCACCACTCACCGAAGACGCGCGAACGCACGCCGCCGGCCTCATGCGAGTCAATCACACGGGGGAGATCTGTGCGCAGGGGCTCTACGAGGGTCAGGCGCTGACTGCCAGAGATGACGGCACGCGCAGGTCGCTGCTCGCGGCGGCGCAGGAAGAGACGGATCATCTCGCCTGGTGCCAGGCGCGGCTCACCGAGCTCGATGCGAAGCCGAGCGTGCTGAACCCGATCTTCTACGTGGCGTCCTACGCCATGGGGGCGGTGACGGGCCTGCTCGGCGATCGGGTCAGCCTGGGCTTCGTGGAGGCGACCGAGGACCAGGTGTGCCGGCACCTCGAGTCGCACATGCAGGCGCTGCCGGCGGAGGATGAGCGCAGCCGGGCGATCGTCGAGCAGATGCACGAGGACGAGGCGCGGCATGGGGCGGATGCGATGGCGCGGGGTGGGGCGGAGTTCCCGCGACCGGTGAAGGAGCTGATGTCGCTCGTGTCCAAGGTGATGACCGAGACCACGTATCGCATCTGACCCGAATGCGGGTTGACCTTCGTTTGGTTTGTTCTGTTGTTGCCGAAGCGGCGGGGGCGGGTGTGTATTGCCGGGCACGCTAGGCCCGAAGCGGAGCTTCGGGCCTAGCGTGCCGGGAAACGCCTGCCTCGCCCCGCTGCTTCGGCGCAAAGCGAACCGTGCCTGATGATCAGGCGGGAATGATCTCGTAGGAGTGGGTGATTTCGACGCCGCCTGCTTCGAGCATGCGGGACGCTGAGCAGTACTTGTCGGCAGACAACGAAACCGCCCGGGCGACCTTCTTCTCGTCGAGATCGGCGCCTGTGACTTCGAACTT
>JASFLG010000571.1:0-3153 GCA_050118205.1 Pseudomonadales bacterium | reverse complement strand
GAGGAACCCCCCGCCCGCGCCGGATACCGCCCGGCAGAGATACACGGTCGCCTCCTTGCCGTCGTTGATCCGCTGCTCCACTGCCGCCACGTGGCGCCCGAAAGCCTCCAGCACCATCTTCTGCTCCAGCTCGGCAAGCATGCCGCGGGTGAAGCCACCGCCCATCAGATCGATGGTCCTTTCATCAGCCATGAACTGCTCCTGCCGCCGGGCACGGCGACACGGCCGGAACCCCGGGGCACAGTCAGATGTTGATCGTGAACGGGCGGAAGGACCCTGACCGCACAACGGTCAGGTCACGAGGGTTGGCCTCGTGCGGAGCGGTGGGTCAGCGGGCTTCGCCGTCTACGGGTCGAGAAACCTTGGGTGTCCCTCTTACCTTCATGAGTGGTGCCATCACGGTTCTACCCTCCCTGTTCGTGGAGAATCGCTGAAGCGGGAACCGATCTTGGTTCAACCCGGGTCCGATTGCCAGTGCGAATCGAGGCGGGTCAGGTCTTCGAGTGTGTTCACGTTGGTGAAGGCGCCCCCGTCGCGAACCACGCAGCGGATCACATCGAGGCCGGCGAGCCAGCCGTGGACGCTGCGTTCCCCCGCATTCAGATAGTCCGCAGCCGTGCGGGCCACCGACCGGCGCAGCAGCAGGAAAAGCGGCTGGTCACGGCCGCCGTCGTTCGCCACCACCGCATCGGGTTCCCGGCCGCCCGGGGACATGAAGCGGGCGTGAAGCCTGGCGACAAGGTCGACCGGCAGACACGGTGAATCTCCCGGGCAGACGAACAGCAGATCGGCGCGCGTGGCCGCGGCTGCCGCCGCGATTCCTGCCACGGGACCAAGGTTCGCCACCCGGTCCGACACCACCGGGTACCCGAACCGGCGGTACTCGTCCAGATGTCGGTTGGCGCTGATGAGAACCTCCCCGACCTGGCCGACCAGACGGTCCAGCACGCGCGCTACCAGCGGCCGCCCGCCCACTTCGAGCAGGGGCTTGTCGGTGCCGCCCAGTCGCTCGCCCCGGCCACCGCACAGCACGACAGCGGCAATCACCTGCAAAGCTTCCCGCCGGTCAGTAGTGCGGTGGCGACTCGTCCGCCGGCGGCAGATCGAGATCGAGCTCCGACTCACGAACCTGCTCGATCAGCAGGGCGAGCCGTCTCTCCAGGTGGGCGATGCGCTGCTGCTGATCGGCCACCGACCGGTTCAGACTGGTGATGGTGTCGTCGAGAAACGCCTGGCGGCTCTCCAGGTCCACCAGACGATCTTCCAAATTGTCGGCCACGGGTCCCCCCTTCGGTCGTCGCTCAAAGAACAATCGCTTGCGGTACACTGCCCGCTTTTTGCGTCCCGGACAATCCGTGCCGACATTCTCCGTCACCTATGCCCGCCGCACACTGCTGGTGTCCCTGGTCAGCGTCGGCATGGGTTTCACCGTGCTCTTTCCCGTTCTGGCACCACTCGGACGGGAGATCGGCCTCACCGAAATTCAGATCACCAGCATCATTTCCGCCTCGGGGATGATCGTCTTCCTCGCGAGCCCCATCTGGGGCCGGATGAGCGACAGGTGGGGCCGCAAGCAGGTGATGCTCATCGGACTCCTCGGGGTGGCCCTCGGCACGACCCTGTTCACATCGGTGCTGCTGGCAGGCCTGGTGGGGCTCCTCACCGGCACCTTGCTGTTCCTCACCCTGGTGGCCGCCCGGATGCTGCACGCCACGGTGATGGCGGCGTCCATGCCGGCCGCGAACGCCTACATGGCTGACATCACCGACGCGAGAACACGGACCAAGGGGATGGGTGCCGCGGGTGCCGCCAACAACCTGGGATCGATTCTCGGGCCGGCCGTGGCGGGACTCGCCACCGTTTCCCTGCTCACGCCGCTCTGGGTCATGGCGGTGGTCGCACTGCTCAACGCGCTGTTCGTCTGGCGCTTCCTGCCGGAGCCGCCACGCCACAGAAACGCTGTGCTTCCGCCGCGGCTGAAGTACCGGGACCCGCGCATCCTGCCCTTCGTCATCGTGGGCGTGCTGATGTTCACCGGCATGGGTATCGTGCAGCAGACCATGGGCTTCCGATTCCAGGATGCCCTCGGTCTCACGGCCGCCGAGACCGCGCAGAAAGTCGGGCTCGCCATGATGCTGTCCGCCGGGTGCTCGCTGCTTGCGCAGGGTGTCATCGTGCAGCGGTTGAGTATCGCCCCGTTCACGCTGCTGCGTCTGGCCATGCCGCTTCTGATCACCGCATTCCTGATGCTGACCGTGGCGAGTACACAGCTCTGGCTGACCGCGTCCATGGGGGTGCTCGGTCTCGGCATGGGGCTTGCCGGTCCCGGCTTCATGGCGGGGGCATCCCTGGCCGTGCCGCCGGAGGAGCAGGGCGCGGTGGCCGGCGTGGCCGGCTCCTGCGGTCCGCTCGGTTTCACCATCGGGCCATTGACCGGTGGTGCCCTTTATCAGCTGGCACCCGAGCTGCCCTACGCGACCGCGGCGGGCACTTACGCGCTGCTGTTTGTGGCCATGTTCTGGCTCGCCGGGCGGGTCACCGAGCACCAGGATTGAGGACGCTCCGGCTTTCGGATTCCACCGGGCACGTGCGCGGCGTTTGTGCCGTCGCGATCCTTTGACGAGAATGCCCCTTCATCCATCCGGCAAGGAATGCTCATGAAATTCGGCCTCATCCCCGTGAACATCGGTATCGAGAGCGTGGATCAGATCGTGGCCCTGGCGCAGCTCGCCGAAGGCAACGGCTTCGAGTCCGTCTGGACCTTCGAGCACGTGATCGTGCCGGTCGACTATCAGTCCAGGTATCCGTACAACGCCACCGGCAAGATGGGTGCAGAGCCCGAGACAGTGATGGTCGATCCGCTCATCGCGCTGGCCGCCGTGGCCTCCGCGACCCAGACCCTGCGTCTCGGTACCGGGGTCAACATCCTCTCCCAGGTCAACCCGTTGTACATGGCCAAGCAGGCCGCCAGCCTCGACTTCGTGTCCAAAGGCCGCTTCATGCTCGGGGTGGGCATCGGCTGGCTGCGCGAGGAGTTCGAAGCGCTCGGCGTGCCGTTCGAGCGTCGAGGCGCCCGTTTCGACGACTACGTGGTGGCCATGAAGAAGGTCTGGTCCGGCGAGGTCGTGGAGCACGAAAGCGACTTCATCCGCT
>JASFLG010000570.1:0-3154 GCA_050118205.1 Pseudomonadales bacterium | reverse complement strand
CAACCTGATCAAGGCGGCCGTGAGCCGGCAGCGCGAGTACCTGGCCGATGCCGCGTCCGTGCAGTTCACCCGCAACCCCTCGGGAATCGCCGGCGCCCTGAAGAAGATCGGCGGCTACAGCGAGGGCAGCACCATCCGCCAGCCGGCCGCCAACGAGGCGAGCCACATGTTCTTCGGGCAGATCCATCCGATGTTTCTGAACGCCCTGACGGCGACGCACCCGCCGCTGGCCCGACGGATCAAGGCCATCGAGCCCGGGTGGGACGGTCGGTTTCCCGAGGTGAGTGTCCCGGCGGCAGCCATGGCGGAATCCGTGCCGGCGGCCGAAGCCGCCAGCGGCTTCGCCGCGGCACCGGAGCCGGAACGCGGGCTGTCGATGCAGGTGACCGCGGACGGAGTCTCGGACAAGGTGGGCACACTGGATGAATCCGGTCTTGCCGTAGCGAGAACGCTGATAGGCGCCACCGACCCGGCGCTCAAGGAAGCCGCCCATGACCCCTGGGGGTGCCGGGGACTCATCTACGCCATTCTGCTCGGCGAGGACCGAACGCTGCGCGAGCGTCAGTTCGACCTTCTGATCGAGCAGGCGGAAGCGGGCGTTCCGGAGTACACGCAGAAGCTCTCCGGTCCGCTCCTCGCCATGGACCCGCCGAAACGTCTGACGCTGGTGGGGATGGCCATGCCCGCCCTGAAGGCCCTCTCCCGGGCTCAGTACGATCGCTTCACCGCCAACGTGGTGGCACTGATCAAGATGGACCGGCACATCAGCCTGTCCGAGTGGGTGCTGCACCGGCTGCTGGTCAAGGAGCTCAAGCCCCACTTCGAGGGTCCCCGCCGGGTGCGCCCCCGCTACGGCCGCTTGGACCAGGTGGCAGGCGCCGCGGTGACGCTGCTCAGCACCCTGGCACGCTTCGGCCACGAAGATCCCGACGCGCAGAGCGCCGCCTTCGCAGCCGGCATGGAGACCCTCGGCCTGCGTGGCGCTCACGTTCACGAGTTCGAAACCGGAGAAGACGTGAACTTCGCCCGGCTCAATGCCGCGGTGGCGAGGCTCGCGCAGCTGAAACCCCTGGCGAAGCCGAGACTCATCAAAGCCTGCGCCGCCACCGCTACCGCGGACGGCCAGGTCTCCGGGCGGGAAGGGGCCCTCCTGCAGGGGATCGCCGCGGCGCTGGATTGCCCGCTGCCACCGTCGATCTATGCCGCTGCCACGCAGACCGGCTGAGCCGGCATCCGGTTTACAGGGCCCCCGGCGCCACTACAATGACCGGCTCGGAAGCAACGGATACACAAGACGACCGCAGGGGTCCGGCGGCCGTCTCCAGCATGGCTGAGCTCAGCCCCATCCAAGCACAGCACCCCCCGCAAACCGGCACCCGGGAACGCCAGCTGGCCGCCCTGGACCTGGGCTCGAACAGCTTCCACCTGCTCGTCGCGCAGGAAACGGGCGGCCGCCTGCAGGTGCTCGACCGGATCAAGGAAATGGTCCGCCTGGCCGACGGCATTCAGCCGGACAAGAGCCTCAGCCCCGAGGTCGTTACCCGTGCGCTGGACTGTCTGGTCCGTTTCAGCCAGCGCCTGCGCGGCCTGGCCCCCGAGGACATCCGCGTGGTCGGCACCAACACCCTGCGTCGGGCCCGCGATGCCAAGGCGTTTCTGGACGAGGCGGAGCGCATTCTCGGCACCAAGGTGGAGATCATCTCCGGCCGGGAGGAGGCACGGCTGATCTACCTCGGCGTGTCCCATGCTCTGGAGGACGCGGCCGACCGACGCCTGGTGGTCGACATCGGTGGCGGCAGCACGGAGCTCATCCTCGGTCACCGTTTCCGGGCCGAGGTGATGGAGAGCCTGCACATGGGCTGCGTCGGCATGACCAAGCAATGCTTCGGCGACGGTAAGCTGCGGGCGGGACAGTTCAAGACCGCCATCAATCTGGCCCGTCAGGAGCTCGAGCCGCTGGAGAAAGCCTACAAGGAAGCCGGCTGGGACATCGCCATCGGCGCGTCCGGCACCATACTCGCGGTGCAGGACATCCTCGCCCAGATGCTGCCCGACGTATCGGCCATCACCCTCGACGGTCTGAAGACCATCCGCAAGGCGCTGGTGGACGCGCGCCAGATCAGCCGCCTCAACCTGCCCGGCCTGCCGGGCGAGCGCGCGCCGGTTTTTGCCGGTGGGCTCGCCATCCTCTACGGCATCTTCGAATCTCTCGGTATCCGCGAGATGCACGCATCCAGCGGGGCCCTGCGCGAGGGTCTCATCCACGACCTGCTCGGCCGCATCCAGCATGAGGACGTGCGCGAAGGCACGGTTCAGGATCTCAAGGAGCGCTATCACATCGACGCGACCCACGCGCGTCGGGTCCGCGAGACGGCCATCGGCCTGCTCGCCCAGGTCGCCATTGCCTGGCAGATCGCGGAGCCGACCGACAAGCTGCTGTTGGGTTGGGCCGCGGACCTGCACGAGATCGGCATGGACATCTCGCACAGCCAGTACCACAAGCATGGCGGCTATCTGCTCGGCAACATGGACATGGCCGGCTTTTCGCGACTCGATCAGTACCGTCTCGCCATGCTCGTCCGCTCACACCGGCGCAAGCTGCCGGTGGACGAGTACGAGCTGTCCGCCCGGATGCTGCGCCTGGCCGTGCTGCTCCGGATCAGCGTGGTGCTGCATCGAGGCCGCACCAGCGATCCGCTGCCGCACGTGGAGGTCCGCGTGAAGGACGACCGCATCCAGCTGCACTTCCCCCATGGCTGGCTCTCGCGCCACCCGCTCACGGAACTCGATCTGGCCCAGGAAGCGACCTACCTGAAAGCCGCCAGCTACGAGCTCAGCATCACGGGCTGAGCCACGACGTCAGCCGCCGAGCTCCTGCAGCAGCGTCTCCTGGGCACTGCGGCGAGCGGCGGAGCCCGGCTCGAGCTTCTGATAGCTGCCGTCCGAATTGAGCTGCCAGGCCTGACAGTTGTCCGTGAGGTAGAGGCGGCACTCGCGCAGGATCCGCTTCCTGATCGCCGCGTCCTGGATGGGGAAGCAGGTCTCGACCCGGTTGAAGAAGTTCCGGTTCATCCAGTCCGCGCTGGACAGGTAAAGCTTCGGATCGCCGTCGTTCTCGAAGTGAAAGACCCGCGTGTGCTCGAGAAACCGGCCG
>JASFLG010000569.1:0-3156 GCA_050118205.1 Pseudomonadales bacterium | reverse complement strand
ACGCCGATCTTCTGCTCCGGCACCCACCCATCCGGATTCGCATCGTCCAGCGTCCGGCGGGTGACCGCGGCATAGATGCCGATCAGCGGCACCGGCGGTGCCACGAACCAGTCACTGCCGAACGCCACCTTCGTACCCGCATCGAGAAGGCTGCGGAAGGCGTACGTCGTCCTCGCCCGCTCGGGTCCGATCACCCGGTCGGCCCAACGGCCGTCGTCGATGGCGTGGTACGGCTGCATACTGGCAATCACCCCCTGCTCCGCAAAGCGTGAGATGTCCTGCGGACGGATGTGCTGAGCGTGCTCGATCCGGAACCGCCGGTCCCGGGGTCCGTTCTCCGCCGCCGTGTCCGCATAGATGTCGAGCAGCGTCGCGATCGCCCGGTCGCCGATGGCGTGCACGATCACCTGCAGGCCTGCGGCGTCCGCGGCCTCGATCCAGCTGGCCATGTCCGCCGGATCGTTCACCAGCAGACCGCGGTCGTCCGGTGCGTCGGTGAACGGCTCGAAGAAGGCGGCGGTGTGCGATCCGAGGGAGCCGTCCATGAATCCCTTCAGCCCCCCGATCCTGAGCCACCCATCGCCGCGCCCGTTCGCCGCCACCTCGTCGCGGAGCCGGGCCCAATCGGGCAACGGCACAACGGAGTAGATGCGCACGTTCAGGGCATCGGCTGCATCGGCCCGACGGTAGGTCGCCAGGCTGTCCCAGTCCGCCATGTCGTGCACCGAGGTGACCCCCTGGGCCGTCACGTAAGCGCTTGCCGCCATCAGAGCCCGGTCGCGCTGGGCATCCGTTGGCGCGGGCACCACCTGCTCGACCAGCGCCATGGCATTGTCCTTGAGCACGCCGGTGGGGGTACCAGTGGCGTCCCGGACGATTTCGCCGCCCGGCACGTCCGGCGTGTCGGCGCTCACCCCGGCCAGCGCCAGCGCGGCGCTGTTGGCGAGCACCATGTGGCCATCAAGACGGTTGATCATCACCGGGTTGTCCGGGGTCACCGCGTCGATCCAGTCACGCCGGGGCAGCTCGCCGCCCCAGTTCTCGTGATCCCAGTCGCCGTTCAGGATCCACTCCCCCGGCTCGAGGGTGGCCGCGTAGGCGCGGATCCGATCGACGAACGCTTCCGGTGTCGCCGCATCTCTGAGCTGCACGGAGGACAGCGCGAAGCCGCCGGTGAGGAAGTGCACGTGGCTGTCGATGAAGCCCGGCACGACCATGCCGGACGGTGACGCCAGCAGCTCCGTGTCGGGGCCGACCAGGGCCAGCGCCTCTTCATTGCTGCCGACGGCGACGATGCGCTCACCGCGCACCGCGAGGGCTTCCGCCCAGGGCTGGTCAGGCTCGCCGGTCCAGATCCGGGCCCCGGAGATGACCAGATCAGCCGGCTCCCGCATGGTCGAGGTTGTACTGGCGTTGTCGTCGGGGCTCCCGCAGGCGGTCAGCACGACCGCCGCGGTTGCCAGCAGCAGGGGCCGGAGCACCAGCCCCGTCAGCCCGCCGCGTTGGCGTTGTAGCCGAGCAGCGCCTTGGTCTCGAGGAACTCGTCGAGGCCCCACTTGCTGAACTCCCGGCCGTTGCCCGACTGCTTGTAGCCACCGAACGGCGCGCCCGGATCCACCCCGGCGCCGTTCAGGTGCACGTTGCCCGCCCGGATCCGGCGCCCGACCTGGGCGGCATGCTCCAGGTTGCCGCTGGACACGTAGGCGGAGAGCCCATAGACGGTGTCGTTGGCGATCCGCACCGCGTCCTCCTCGTCCGCATACGGAATGAGGGAGAGCACCGGCCCGAAGATCTCCTGCTGGGCAATGGACATGTCGTTGCGCACGTCCGAGAACACGGTCGGACGCACATAGTAGCCGCGGTTGAGCCCATCCGGACGCCCCACCCCACCCGTTTCCAGCTTGGCACCCTCGTCGATGCCCTTCTGGATCAGGTCCTGAACCTTGTTGAACTGCGCCTCCGAGACCAGCGGCCCGATCTGGGTCTCCTTGCTGCCCGGATCGCCGACCTTGATCTGCTCGGCGGTGGCCTTGGCGATGGCGGCCGCTTCCGCCATGCGGCTGGCCGGCACCAGCATCCGGGTCGGCGCGTTGCAGGACTGGCCGGTGTTCATGCACACGCCGAACGTGTCGCGGGCGATCACCTCGGGGAAGGAAGCATCGTCCAGAATCAGGTTCGGCGACTTGCCGCCGAGCTCCTGCGCAACCCGCTTCACGGTCTTCGCCGACTCCTGGGCCACCGATATCCCGGCACGGGTGGAGCCGGTGAACGACATCATGTCGATGTCCGGGTGCGAGGACATGGCGACGCCGACCGTCGGCCCGTCACCGTGCACCAGGTTGAACACGCCCGGTGGCGTGCCGGCTTCGTGCATGACCTCGGCGAAGATGATGGCGTTCAGCGGCGCTACCTCAGACGGCTTCAGCACCATGGTGCAGCCGGCCGCGATGGCAGGACCTACCTTCGCGGCAATCTGGTTGAGCGGCCAGTTCCACGGGGTGATCAGGCCGCAGACGCCGATCGGCTCGCGCACGACCCGGGCCGTGCCCACGTCTTCCTCCCAGGGGAAGTTCGCGAGCGCCGCCTGGGCGTACATGAGGTGACCGAGCCCGGCGGGCGCCTGGGCAGCGGTAGCGAGACCGATCGGAGCCCCCATTTCCTGGGAGACGGTGGCGGCGATGTCGCCCATGCGGGCCTTGTATGCCTCGATGATGCGGCCGAGCAGCGCCGCCCGCTCCTCGACGCTGGTCTGCGAGAAGGTCACGAAGGCGGCCTTGGCCGCGGCCACGGCCTTGTCCACGTCCGCCTTGCCGCCCAGCGCGATGGTGGCGATGGGTTCCTCGGTGGCCGGGTTGATCACGTCCAGGGTATCGCTGGTGGTCGGATCCACCCACTCACCGTTGATATAGAACTTACGGGTATTTTCCATGGCGTTCTCTCTCCTAACTGACGGAATTGTAGAAACTGGGTACGGTCAGCGCGCCGTTCGCCCTCGCCTGTCTCCCGGAAGAGCGCGACGTCGTGCTTACTTTTGAGTGCCCCCGGTGTCGATCGTTCAGATTACCTGGCCGCCAGGCGTACCGGAAGCGAGACGTAGCCTTTCACGAACGACGAACGGACCCGGACGGGCTCGCCGACCACCTCGATGCGGCCGAA
>JASFLG010000568.1:0-3166 GCA_050118205.1 Pseudomonadales bacterium | reverse complement strand
TGGCACAGTCCCGGCTGCAGTCGGCGCAGGCGGCCCTCAAGGAGCTCGACGTGGCGCGCGAGCAGGCGGAGCTGAACCTCAGGCGCACACGGGAGCTGGCTGCCAGGAAACTGGCGAGCCAGGCAGATTTGGATCGGGATACGCTCGCCGTCGAGAGCGTCGCGGCGCGCCTGGATCGGGCCGGCCAGGAGGTGAATGTGGCCGGCCGCGGCGTTGCCGTGCAGCAGGAACTGCTCGAGGACATGGAGATCCGGGCGCCGTTCGACGGTGTGGTGGTCGCCAAGGCCGCGCAACCGGGCGAGATGATCTCTCCGATCTCCGCCGGGGGTGGATTTACCCGTACTGGTATCTGCACCATCGTGGATATGGACTCCCTGGAAGTGGAGGTGGATGTCAATGAGGCGTACATCAATCGGGTTCGGCAAGGTCAGCCCGTGCAGGTCTCGCTCAATGCCTATCCCGACGATCATTACGCCGCCCGGGTCATCGCCATCATCCCCACCGCAGACCGCAGCAAGGCGACCGTGCGGGTGCGCGTGGGGTTCGTCGATCGCGACGAACGGGTGCTCCCGGATATGGGTGTACGCGTCGCATTTCTGGACGAGTCGGAGCGCCGTGAGCCCGCGGAGGCAACCGGCGTGCTCGTCCCGAAAAGCTCCGTGGCGACGGACGAGCAGGGCGACTACGTGTTCCTTGTCCGGAACGACCGGATTGCGAGGCGGGCGGTGGTGGCAGGTGAAGACATTGGTCGCAGGGTCCGGGTGGTCAGCGGCCTTGCCCCGGGTGAGCAGGTGGTGGTCAACCCGGTCGCAGGGATTGCGGACGGGTTGAGCGACGGCGTGCGGGTTTCGGTAGCGGGAAAGGAGAGCAGATCATGACCGACCTGGTGGAGTGCCGCGAGCTGACAAAGAAATACACGCGGGGAAAAGAGACCATCGAAGTGCTGCGCGGTATCAACCTGACCATCGCGCAGGGGGACTTTCTCGCGCTGATGGGGCCCTCCGGCTCCGGTAAGACGACGCTCTTGAATCTGATCGGCGGGCTCGACCACCCGACTTCCGGGGACGTGGTGGTCAGCGGCACCAGCCTGAACGCGCTGTCCGGCAGGGCGCTGGCGAAGTGGCGCTCGGAAAACGTCGGTTTCGTCTTTCAGTTCTACAACCTGCTGCCGGTGCTCAACGCGCAACGGAACGTGGAGCTGCCACTGCTGCTGACGCACCTGTCGCGCAGTCAGCGCCATCGCAACGCAGCCACGGCATTGGAGATCGTCGGCCTGGCGGACCGCGCGGGACATCGACCGGGCGAGCTGTCCGGGGGGCAGCAGCAGCGCGTCGCCATTGCGCGGGCGCTGGTTGCGGACCCGGCGCTGCTGGTGTGCGACGAGCCGACGGGCGACCTGGACCGGGAGACGGCGGACGAGATTCTCTCCCTGCTGCAGGCGCTCAATCGGGATCACGGCAAGACCGTCATCATGGTCACCCACGATCCCCGGGCCGCGGACCACGCCTCGCACACGCTGCACATGGACAAGGGTGTACTGCTCGAGCAGGCTGCATGAAGTTCTTCGGGATCGTCTGGTCGAACCTCTTCCGCAAAAAGACGCGGACCGTGCTCACCCTGCTGTCGGTGGTGGTTGCGTTCACGCTGTTTCTGCTGCTGCAGGCCATCTCCGAGGCGTTTACCGGGGGGGTCAACCTGGTGGGTGTGGATCGACTGATCGCCTCGCCGAAATACTCGATCGTCGACAGCCTGCCGCTCAGCCAGAAGCAGCAGATTCTGGCCGTGGACGGGGTGGACGCGGTCACCCAGCAGCAGTGGTTCGGCGGGCAGTACCAGGATCCGCAGAACTTCTTTCCGAAGTATCCCGTGGTGCCGCGCGAGTACTTCGATATCTATGACGAGCTGAAGATCGCGCCGGATCAGCTCGAGGCATTCGCCGGAACCCGCACGGGTGCGGTGGCGGAAGCGGGGCTCGCGGAGAGATTCGGCTGGAAGATCGGCGACGTCATTCCGATCCAGGCGGACATCTGGCCGAAGGACGACGGTACCCGGCTGTGGGAGTTCGAGCTGGTGGGGACGTTCACCAGCGACGAGGGTGCGGCACCCCTGTTTCTGTTCCAGTACGAGTACTTCACCGAAGCGGTGGAATCGTTCGGTAAGGACAGGGTCGGCTGGTGGACCATCCGGCTGACCGATCCGGACCGGGCCCAGTCCGTCGCCATCGCCGTGGACAAACTGTTCGAGAACTCGCTGGATCCCACCCGAACCGCGACGGAGGACGAGTTCTCGCGGCAGTTCGCCAGCCAGCTCGGAGACATCGGCTTCATCGCGTCGATCATCATGAGCGCGGTGTTCTTCACCATCCTCCTGCTCACCGCGAACACCATGACCCAGGCCCTCAGGGAACGGATCCCGGAGCTTGCCGTGCTGAAAACACTCGGCTTCACGGACACGACGGTGTCCCTGCTCGTCCTCGGCGAGTCGGTGCTGCTCTGTCTGGTCGGTGGGGGAATCGGCGTGCTGCTGGCCATGCTGATCGTGGAAGTCATCGGCCCTGCGCTGGAATCGTTCCTCGGAACCTTCGCGGTGTCGCCTTCCGCCGTGACCTGGGCGCTCGGGCTTGCGCTGCTGCTGGGGCTGATGATCGGCTGCGTGCCCGCGCTGACCGCGCGCCGCCTGACCATCGTCGATGCGCTCAGGGAGCGCTGAAACATGCTGGGTCAGATAATCGGGATCACCCTGATGAACCTGCGCAACCTGCCTTCCCGGGTGGGCTCCTCCCTGGTGATCGTGGTGGGCATTGCCGGTGTAGTGGGAGTGCTGGTGGGGCTTCTGTCGATGTCCGTCGGCTTTTCCGAGGCGCTGGAGAGCACGGGCCTGCCCGATCGGGCCATCGTGCTGCGGGACGGCAGTAACGGGGAGATGTCGAGCAGCATCTCCCTGGAGGAGTTCAACATCGTCTCCAGCATGGAGGGCATCGACGCGGCCAGCGCCGAGCTCTACGTCGTGGCCGACATCCCCAAGAAGTCCACCGGCACACCAGCCAACCTGGTGGTCCGGGGTATGCGTCCGGACGGCCTGGTGGTGCGGCCCGAGGTCGAGATCGTGAGTGGCCGGGCCTTCGAGCCCGGCAAGGGAGAGCTGCTCGTCGGTGTGAAGGCGGCAA
>JASFLG010000567.1:0-3169 GCA_050118205.1 Pseudomonadales bacterium | reverse complement strand
CGCGCGCGGGGGTGCCAGCAGACCGTATGCCGGTTGGCGCACATCCGGCGAGGGCAGGACGCTGGTGAGGCCGCCGGCAAATCCTTAAACTGCACCGATGCGCCCGGCGCCACCCGCCGCCCCTTTTTCCGATACCGACAACCGAAGCCAGCCATTGGACGTCACCCACATTCTCGAAGATCTCAACGACGCCCAGCGTCAGGCGGTGACAGCACCGCTGTCCAACACGCTGGTGGTCGCCGGGGCCGGCAGCGGCAAGACGCGTGTTCTGGTGCACCGGATCGCATGGCTGATCGAGGCGGAAGGCGTGTCGCCGTACGGCATTCTCGCGGTGACGTTCACCAACAAGGCCGCCCAGGAGATGCGCGTGCGCATCGAGTCGCTCCTGAACCTGTCGGTACGGAGCATGTGGGTAGGGACTTTCCACGGCATTGCGCATCGCCTGCTGCGCATGCACTGGCAGGAGGCAGGCCTTCCGCAGAACTTTCAGATCCTGGATGCGGACGATCAGCTGCGGCTGGTCAAACGCGTCATGCGCGTGCTCGACATCGACGAGCAGAAGTGGCCCGCGCGGCAGGCGGTCTGGTTCATCAACAGCCAGAAGGACGAGGGCCTGCGGGCCGCGGACGTGCCGGCGGGCGACGATCTGTTCCAGATCACTCACAAACGGATCTACGAGAACTACGAGGAGCTGTGCCAGCAGGGTGGGCTGGTGGACTTTGCGGAGCTTCTTCTGCGCAGCCACGAGATGCTGCGCGAGAATGAAGCGCTCCTCGGCCACTATCGGGAACGGTTCCGGCACCTGCTGGTCGATGAGTTTCAGGACACCAACGCGATTCAGTATGCCTGGTTGAAGCTGCTTGCCGGCAGAGATGCCTGCGTGATGGCGGTGGGGGACGATGATCAGTCCATCTACGGCTGGCGCGGCGCGAGGATCGAGAACATTCACCGCTACGCGGACGACTTTTCCGATGTCAGCGTGGTTCGACTGGAGCAGAATTACCGGTCCACGGCCACGATTCTCAAGGCGGCCAACGCGCTGATCGAGCACAATGCGGACCGGCTCGGAAAGTCCCTGTGGACCGAAGGGCCGGTCGGCGATCCGGTCAGGGTGTACGCCGGATACAATGACCTGGACGAAGCCCGGTTCATCGTCGAGCGCACCGCGGAATGGATCGAAGGCGGCGGAACGCCATCGGACGTGGCCGTTCTCTACCGTTCGAACGCCCAGTCCCGGGTTCTGGAAGAGGCCATGCTGCGCGCGCAGATTCCGTACCGCATCTACGGCGGCCAGCGGTTCTTCGAGCGGGCGGAGATCAAGAACGCGCTCTCCTACATGCGTCTCATGCAGGACCGGCAATCCGATCCTGCGTTCGAGCGGGTGATCAACCTGCCGCCCAGGGGGATCGGCGAGAAGACCGTCGAGGCCATACGCCGGGAAGCACGCGCCCGGGGGCGCTCCATGTGGGCTTCGTGCCGCGAGGCGCTTGCGGACGGCTCGCTCAGCGCGCGGGTAGCCGGCAAGGTGGCCGGTTTCCTGCAGCTCATCGACGACATGGCGGCGGAAACGGCTGACATGTCGCTGCACGAGCTGGCCGATCATGTGATCGAGGCCAGCGGTCTGATGGAGTACCACAGCCGGGAACGCGGGGAGCGCGGTCTCGCGCGCAAGGAGAACCTCGAGGAGCTCGTCAGCGCCTGTCGTCAGTTCACCGGCGAGCTGGTGTTTCCGGTGGCGGCGCCGGAGGTATCGTCACCCGAGGTGCCGGAGACCACCGTGCTCGAGGAGTTTCTGGATCAGGTCGCGCTCGACGCCGGGGAGCGGCAGTCCGAGTCCGGTCCGGCCGTGCAGATGATGACCCTGCACTCGGCCAAGGGCCTGGAGTTCCCTCTGGTGTTTCTCGCCGGCCTGGAGGAGGGGCTCTTTCCGCACCGGATGTCCGCGGAGGAACCGGGTCGGATCGAAGAGGAGCGGCGCCTCTGCTACGTGGGCATCACGCGCGCGATGCGCGTCCTGTACCTCACCTATGCGGAGACGCGGCGTCTGCACGGCACCGACACATACAATCGACCCTCGCGCTTTCTGCTCGAGATACCGGGCGAGCTCATCTCGGAGGTGCGGATGAAGGGCGCCCTGGAGCGACCCTTCGGGGCCGGCGGCAACGGCGGGCTCGTGGATGACGATGGCGCCCTGCGCATGGGCCAGCGGGTCCTGCACAGCAAGTTCGGGGAGGGCGTGGTGCTGCAGTGTGAAGGTAGCGGCGAGCGGGCCCGGGTTCAGGTGAACTTTCCCGAGGGCGCGAAGTGGCTCATGCTCGGTTATGCCAACCTGGAGGCCCTCGACTGACCCGGCCGCGCCGGCGCCGAACCTCCAGCAACCTACGAAGAGAGACGATGAAAGCCATTCCCCTCATCTGGCTGCTTGCGCTGGCCCTCGCGGGCTGCGCGGAGCCGGGTGCGCCGGCGACCTCCGCCGCTGCAGCACCGGAAACCACCGTTTACCGCTGGAAGCTGATCACGACCTGGCCACGCAACCTGCCGGCGCTCGGCACCGCACCGGAGCGGATGGCCGAGCGGTTGCGGGAGATGTCTGATGGGCGTCTCGACATCCGCGTCTATGGCGCCGGAGAGCTGGCGGGCGCCTTCGAGGTATTCGACGCCGTGGCGCAGGGTACCGCCGAGATGGGTAACGGCGCGTCCTACTACTGGCGCTCCAAGTTGCCGATCGCCGCCGTGTTCTCCACGGTGCCTTTCGGGATGACGGCGCAGGAGATGAACGGCTGGCTGCACTACGGCGGCGGTCTCGAGCTCTGGCGGGAGCTGTACGAGCCCTTCGGGCTGATCCCCATGGCTGCCGGTAACACGGGCGTGCAGATGGGCGGCTGGTTCAACAAGGAGATCAGGAGTCTCTCCGATCTCGAGGGTCTGAAGATGCGCATTCCGGGGCTCGGCGGCGAGGTGCTGGAGCGGGTCGGCGGCGTGCCGGTCTCCATGCCCGGGAGTGACGTGTTCACGTCGCTGCAGACCGGCGCCATCGATGCGACGGAATGGGTCGGCCCGTACAACGACCTGGCGTTCGGGCTGCACACGGTGGCCCGATACTACTACTACCCCGGCTGGCACGAGCCCGGGGCGACCATCGAGACGATCATCAATGCCAAAGCGTGGA
>JASFLG010000566.1:0-3169 GCA_050118205.1 Pseudomonadales bacterium | reverse complement strand
AATGAGCGCGCATCCTGGTGATCAGGGTCGGGCGTTGACGGATTTCAGGGGGTAGACGGTGTCTACGGTTGAGTTGGTATTGAGGATGCTGCTGGTAGCGGATGCCATCGCGCTGGCAGCGCTGGTGCTGTTGCAGCAAGGCCGCGGCGCCGATGTCGGTGCGGCGTTCGGCAGTGGCTCGTCCAATACCATGTTCGGCAGCTCGGGCTCCGCATCCTTCCTCACCAAGGTGACGGTGTGGCTTGCCATCGGCTTCTTCTTCATCTCCTTCGGTCTGGCCTGGACCGCCAAGGATCGCGCCGCGCGGATGGGCGCGGTCGGCATTCCGCAGATCGAGGTGCCGGCCGAGGACGCGCAGTCCGCGAACCCGAGCGGAACGGCAACCGAGCCGGCCGGGAAGAAGCCCGAGGAGGGGGAGCGGTTGACTACCGAACCGGAAGGTGTAGATTCCGACATCCCCGATGTTTGACGCTTTTCTCAAGCCGAAGTGGTGAAATTGGTAGACACGCTACCTTGAGGGGGTAGTGGGCTGACGCCCGTGGAGGTTCGAGTCCTCTCTTCGGCACCAACTTTTCTCTCCCGACGCGGTCTAACATCCCGGAATGCGGGAGGTTTTCTGCTCCGGGGCGCTTGCGACGCACCAAGCTGGAACCTATAATCCCGCCCTTGCTGATGCGGGGTGGAGCAGTCTGGTAGCTCGTCGGGCTCATAACCCGAAGGTCGTGGGTTCAAATCCTGCCCCCGCTACCAAGAAGAATAGGCCCCTTATCAGGGGCCTTTTCGTAGTTGCGGGCACGTCCCGCAGCCGTTCTTCCGGGTGGCTCGCCGCGTAGAGGCTGGGTTGCCCTTGTCCGGTTACTTGTCCGGCTGAGTGAAGGCCTCCTTGCGAGGCCTGCGACAAGCGCTCCCGTGGCTACGCGGAAGCATTCGGAAAATGGGCGTATGCCCATTTTTTGTTGGCGCGAGAAAAATTGCGCCGGGCGGTAGAGCCCGGATGAAGAAACAGGAGTGAACAGGAAAGAGACTGACATCGAGGCCCTGCTTGCGCCGGTGGTTGCCCTGGAAGGTTGTGATATCTGGGGTGTTGAGTACCGGGCTCAGGGTAAGCACTCGAAGCTCGCAGTCTACATCGACACGCCGGATGGTGTGAGCGTCGACGACTGCGAACGGGTCAGCAGGCGCGTGAGCGACGTGCTCGACGTGGAGGACGTTGTCAACGGAGCGTACACGCTCGAAGTGTCCTCCCCGGGTATGGACCGTATTCTGTTCAAGCCGGAGCAGTACGAGCGCTGTGCCGGCGAGGAGATTGAGGTGCGCCTTAACTATCCGGTGGATGGAACGAAACGCATCAAGGGTGTTCTTGCAGGACTCGAGAACGGCGAGGTCGTCGTTCGGGTCGGTGAGGACGAGTACTTACTGCCATTGGAGAACGTGCAGCGGGCGAGAGTCGTACCGCGGTTCGATTGAGACTCGATGAGCAACATGAGCAAAGAGATCCTTCTCGTCGTGGAAGGTGTTTCCCACGAGAAGGGCGTGTCCAAGGAAGTCATCTTCGATGCCATCGAAGTGGCGCTGGCGACCGCCACCAAGAAACGCTACGACGAGAACGCCGAGTTCCGCGTGGCGATCGACCGCGATACGGGAGACTACGAGACGTTCCGTGTCTGGACCGTTGCCGAGCCTGATCCGGATGGGGAGGTCGAGTGGAATCCGGCCGCCCAGTTCACGCTCGAGGAAGCCAAGGCCAGAGATCCGAGCCTCGAGCTCGGCGACACGATCGAGGAGCCGGTGGAGTCGGTGGAGTTCGGCCGCATTGCCGCGCAGACCGCCAAGCAGGTGATCGTGCAGAAGGTGCGCGAGGCGGAGCGTGCTCAGATCGTCGAGGCCTACGCGCCTCGCGTGGGAGAGCTTGTCACCGGCACCGTGAAGAAGCTGGGCCGTGACAGCGTGATCGTCGACCTCGGTAACAACGCGGAAGGGCTGCTGACACGGGAGCATCTCATCCCCCGGGAAACGTTCCGCGTGGGCGATCGTCTGCGCGCGCTGCTGCTGGAGATCCGGCCGGAGAACCGCGGTCCCCAGCTCATTCTCACACGGACGTCGCCGAAGATGCTGATCGAGCTGTTCAAGATCGAGGTGCCGGAGATTGCCGAGCAGGTGATCGAGATCCGCGGCGCGGCGCGCGATCCAGGTTCCAGAGCAAAGATCGCGGTCAAGACCAATGACGGCCGCATCGACCCTGTCGGCGCGTGCGTCGGCATGCGCGGCTCACGCGTGCAGGCGGTATCCGGGGAGCTCGCCGGCGAGCGGATTGACATCGTGCCCTGGGACGAGAACCCGGCGCAGCTCGCCGTCAATGCCATGGCACCGGCGGAGGTGGAGTCCATCATCCTCGACGAGGACACCCAGTCCATGGACATCGCGGTTGCCGAAGACAACCTGGCGCAGGCGATCGGCCGTGGTGGACAGAACGTCCGCCTGGCCAGCGACCTGACCGGCTGGAGGCTGAACATCATGACCGAGGCCGAGGCCATCTCCAAGCAGGAGGAAGAGGCCGGCAAGTACATCCAGGAGTTCATGGAGAGCCTCGCGGTCGACGAGGACGTGGCCACCGTGCTCGTGGAAGAAGGGTTCAGCACGCTCGAAGAGGTGGCTTACGTACCCATCGAGGAGATGAAGTCGATCGAGGGCTTCGATGAGGAGATCGTCGAGGAGCTGCGCAATCGTGCACGTGACGCCCTGCTCACGAAAGCGATCGCCAGCGAGGAAGCCCTGGGCGAGCAGGAGCCGGCGGAAGACCTGCTGAACATGGAAGGGATGGAGAGAAGGCTCGCGTATCAGCTGGCCAGCCATGGTGTGGTCACCATGGAGGACCTGGCGGAGCTCGCGGTGCCCGATCTGCAGGAGATTGTGGAGGACCTCGAAGATGAAACCGCGGCAGCGCTGATCATGACGGCTCGCGCCCCGTGGTTCGAGGAAGCCCAAGAGTAGACTGAAGAGGTTTAGGAATGTCCGACGTCACGGTAAAGCAACTCGCAGACACGGTGGGAACACCGGTCGACCGCCTGATCAAACAGATGCAGGAAGCGGGATTGGCGCACTCGCGTGATGATGAGGTCGTCACGGACGAGGAGAAGCAGATGCTGCTCGCGTTTCTCAAGGCGAGCCA
>JASFLG010000565.1:0-3177 GCA_050118205.1 Pseudomonadales bacterium | reverse complement strand
CGCTTCTTCGAGACCTTCGAAACCCAGCGGCGTAACCGGAACGACTCGGACACCCTGGCCGGCTTTGCCGTCAGCCCGGGACGGGTCACCGCGCCGGCCAGCGTGGTGAAGAGCCGTGAGGATTTCGCGGCCATGCGGCCGAACACCGTGCTCGTGTGCCCGACGACGACGCCGGCCTGGACCCCGCTCTTTGCCCAGGCGGCAGGGCTCGTCACGGACATCGGTTCGGTGCTCGCCCACGGCTCCATCGTGGCGCGGGAATACGGCATACCCGCGGTGCTGGGCACAGGGAACGCGACGGAGCGGATCCGGGACGGGGCTGTGATCACGGTGGACGGGGATGCGGGGGAGGTGCTGCTCGCGACTGGCGGTAGTTGAGATGCCTGGCTGTGCTCATTCGGCGAGCACAGGAGGCGTTCCGATGTCACGGAAGTCCTGAGCCGCCAGACTCTCGAGGATCTGGATGCCCTCACGAAATGGTGTGCGTTGAAGTTTCGCCTCCATCCGTTCGATGACCGCCTGGAAGCGTGGCTCGGCCAGATAGTCATCTGGCAAGGTCGCGCGCAGGAAGGCAGGCGTCACGATTCCAGTGAATCCACAGTTGAATATGCCGTACTCCGGCGATTGGCTCTTCAAATCGAGGCAGCGATAGACATCGTCTTTGCAATCGGCCGCGAGGAAAAGCGACTCCCGGTAGTTGTGAGGATGGCGGAAAGGTCCGCCGATGGGATCGGGGTCCTCGACGGCGATCAGGGCCTCCCCGAGGGCGCGGTTCATACCGCGCCACCCTCCGGTCTCGCCTCCGGCCCGCACAGCGTGGGCATGCTCCGGAAAAGCGGCGAGCAGGGTCGCAGCGGCTTCCTCGGCACGCCCCACGGCGTGATAAGCCCGTGCGAGGCAGATGCGCGCTTCCGCGAGATGCCCGTGGGGGCCGGATTCCTCGCCGGTCTCGACGGCAAGTGCCACACCGGTTGCCAACGCATCGACGGCGGCAGCGTAACGGCCGAGATAGAGTTGGGCGCGGCCGACGTTCATGTGCGCAGGCGCCATCAACGGGTCGACCCGCGTGGCACGATGCGCATTGACAAGGGCCGCCTCGAAGTCGCCATCACTTAACAGGGCACGTGCTGCCAAGTTCAGCAGGACGCTATAGTTGGGGTTGTAGTGGATCCCCTGGTCCAGCAATCGCTTCATCGTTTTGCGGTCGCCGTAGATCCACGAACCGTAGGCGAAAACGAAATATGCGTCGCCGTTGGTTGGATCCAGTTCCAGAGCGCGCCGCGCGTTGGCTACGCGGCCCTCCGGGTCGCCGGGTATCAGCCGGTCGCCAACCCGGTGGTCGAGTAAAGACTGAAATCGGGCCAACAATCCATAGGCAGCGGAGTACTCGGGATCGATCGCGATCGCCTGACGCAAGAGTTCACAGGCGTCGGCTTCCTTTGCCACATCCATGGTTGCGGCCAGCTCTGCCGCTTGGCACAACAACGTCCAGGCGCGCACGTCTTGGGTGCGGTAGCGGTGCGCAAGAACCGCCGACGGTGCGTCCCTGATCCCCAGCTCGCCCCGGATCGCCTCGGCAATACCCACCGCTATCTCGCGCTGGACCTCGAGCACGTCGACAAGGGAGCGCTGGTAGCGCCCCGACCACAAACGCAGCTCGTCGGCGACGTCAATCCAATGTACGACGACCGTGACACTTTCCCCAATGGCCTGCACGGCGCCTTGAACGACGCTGCCGACATCGAGACGCCGACCGATCACGCGGATATCAGCTCCGGAACGCTTAACGACGTCCGCCGAGTTGCGGGTGGTTACGCGCAGACCGTCGATTCGGGCAAGCGCAGAGACCAGCTCCTCGGCCAGCCCGTTGGACAGCCAGGCGTGGTCGCCAAGGGGACTCAGGTCGTCGAATGGAAGCACGGCAATCGCTGAGCGAGGAGCGGAAACGGCCATTGCCGTTGTCCCGGATGCTTGGCTGATCGGACCAATGGCACGATAGCCACGCTTGCGGACGGTCGCCACATAGCGTGGCTTCCTGGCGTCATCGCCCAGTCCAGTGCGGATCTGGGCAACACAGCGGGCCACCATGCCGGGCTCCGCGTGCCGACCGGACCAGTACCGATCGAGCAACCCGTCGATCGGGACGACCTGATCGGGGTTCTCAAGAAGACAGGCCAGCACGTTCATGGCCAATGGCTCGAGCTGCACATGCTCGTCGCCGCGTTGCAGCCGATTCAAGGTCGTATCGACCAGCCAGTCCTGAAACTGGACCTTCATCGCCGGTACCGGAAACGATTCCTCTACATGGTAGCGCGGCTCGCGCACACAGAAAAAGCACGTGATCCATACGTTCTCCGCATGCTGGCGGCTGGGCGACTCGGCAGCATTCACCGACTCGAAAGCTCAATGAGGGAGTGAACATGAGTCCAGTCCATTCATCCTTCCGACGCGGGAGGCCTGCAGTACCGGGGGCAACCGAGCTGACGTTTTTCGCAGCTCTGATCACAATGAGTGCCTGCAGCACGGTCACACCATCGGGAACCATCGAACCGGAGCGCAAGGAACGTCAGCGCATCTTCGCCACCGACTGTCGACGACATCCGGAAAACTATGGATATCCTTACAGTCATGAAGAGCTGATGCGGACCACCCAATCATTGGAGGTCAGCACGCCTGTGTATGAACTGGTGACATACTGCTCCAACGTTGCGCGAATACTGGCGGGGTATCCCGTCCTCTAGCTGTTCACTCGCGTGCGCCGCACCATGGACTGGCGATTCCCGACCCGTTGCTGCCTGCCGTCGGAAGGTCTGTCGGCCTGGCTTCTGTTGTATTGGTAGAGGGTTCGGTAATCGCTTGCTGGTTACCAGGAGCGGGTCGAATAGCTATGCTTCCCGGATGCTCACTGCTGCTGACATCGTGAGGTTTGACGACGCGCCGCCTCCAAAGGGATTGGACCCATGGGTGGCGGGTACGCCGGTACCCGAGCGGATCGAAATCGTAGCGAGCGATCCGAGTTGGCCTGAAAGCTTCCGGCGACTGGCTGACCTCATCCACAACGTTCTGGGCGAGCTGGCGCTTGAAGTCGAGCACGTCGGCTCAACTTCGGTTCCCGGACTGCCGGCCAAGCCAGTCATCGATATTGACCTGATCGTAACTGACTCCAGCGATGAGGCG
>JASFLG010000564.1:0-3178 GCA_050118205.1 Pseudomonadales bacterium | reverse complement strand
GAACTCCCGCTGCAGGGTCTCCAGATAGGGCAGGATGTCTTCCTTGCGCGCCTGATCGAGTGCCGCCAGCGGCTCGTCGAGCAGCAGCAGTCGCGGGCTCGCGAGGAGCGTCCGCGCGAGCGCCACGCGCTGCCGCTCGCCACCGGACAGCGCGCCCACCCGGCGGTCCAGCAGCGGGCCCAGGTCCAGGGCCTCCCGCACGTGCGCCGGGTCGATGTTCGCGGCCCGCCGCGCCCGCTTCTGCGCGTAGGCGAGATTACCCTTCACGTCGAGGTGCGTGAACAACCGGGCATCCTGAAACATGTAGCCGACCGGCCGTCGGTGCGGCGGCACGAAGATGCTTTCGTCGGTGTCCACCCAGACGTCGTCGGCACAACGGACCACACCACGTTCGGGGAGCTCGAAGCCGGCGATGACCCGGAGCAGCGAGCTCTTGCCGCTGCCGCTGGGTCCGAAGAGGGCCGTCACCCCGTCGAGCGGAATGTCGACGGCAACGGAGAGATCGAAGTCGTCCAGCGTCAGTGCCAAGTCGAGCGCGAGCAAATCAGCCGACACGACGGCGTCCCCCGAACCCGTAAGTGATCAGGAGCGCGATGAGCGCGAAGACCAGCAGGCCCACGGACAGGATGTGTGCATCGTGGTAGTCGAGCATCTCCACCTGCTCGTAGATGGCGATGGAGATCACCCGGGTCTCGCCCGGGATGTTGCCGCCGACCATGAGCACCACGCCGAACTCGCCGATGGTGTGGACGAAGGTGAGCACGATCGCGGTGAGAAACCCGCGCGCGCTCTGCGGCACCACCACGGAGAAGAACGTATCCACGGGCGACGCGCGCAGGCTGGCGGCGGCCTCCAGCGTCGGACGTCCGACCGCGTCGAAGGCGCTCGCCAGGGGTTGCACCATGAACGGCAGCGAGTAGATCACCGAGGCGATCACCAGCCCGCTGAAGGAGAAGGTCAGCGAGTTGCCGGTCAGGGTGACCCAGAAGCTGCCGAGGGTGGACGTCGGGCTCATCAGGATGAGCAGGTAGAAACCGAGTACGGTCGGCGGCAGCACCAGGGGGAGGGCGGTGACGGCCTCCACGGGGACGCGCAGACGCGAGCTGCTTCGCGCCAGCCACCAGGCGACGGGCGTGCCCACCACGAGCAGGATGGCCGTGGTCACCAGCGCCAGATGCAGGGTCAACCAGAGCGGGGCGAGATCGGGCATCAGTCGGTGGGATAACCCGCGGCCCGGATCACGGCGAGTGCGTCCTCGGTCTGCAGGTAGGCGAGAAAATCCCGGGCCGCGGCGTTCCCGGCCCCGTTGTCGAGCAGCAGTGCGTCCTGGGCAATCGGCTCGTGCCAGGCAGCCGGCACGCGCCATGCTTCCCCCACCTTGCCGCCCGCCAGGAGGTGAGACCAGGCGACCAGGCCGCCGTCGGCGGCGCCGGAAGCGACCATCGCGTACGCCTGGGCGACGTTTTCCCCCACGGCGATGCGGCCCTGCAGGGTTCCGGCCAGACCCAGCCGTGCGATCACCTGTTCAGCCGCGGCACCGTAGGGTGCGAGCTGCGGATTCGCAATCGCCACGCGGCGGAGGCTGCCCAGCCGTTCCGGGTTGTGCTGTGGTTCTTCCGAGCCCGGGATCCAGATCCCCAGCCGTCCGATGGCGTAGGTGAAGCGGCTGCCCGGGACACCGATACCCTGCTCCTCGAGCAGCGCGGGACGTCTCCTGTCGGCGGCCAGAAACGCATCGTACGGCGCGCCGTTGACGATCTGCGCGTACAGCTTGCCCGTGGAACCGGAGGCTATGGCGATGGTGTGCGCGCTATGCGACTCGAACCGGCCTTTCAGGGTGACAGCCACGGGGGTGAAGTTTGCCGCGACGGCGAGCAGCGCTTCCGCCGCCGCACCCGGCACGGGCACCAGCAGCAGCAACGCGCAGACGATCGCCGGTCTATGCAGGCTGGGCAGCAACGGATGGTCCTCGAACGGGCGTTTGTGTGAATATCCGAAGCTAGCACTAAGGCGCAACGCGAGACAATCAGACCCCTTGGCTACCCGGTTGCCGACCAACGACCCAGGCGGTCTCCTGGCGCTCAGCGCGCAGGAGCTCGCCGCCTACCGGCGCGACGGATACGTCGCGCGCCGCCAGGTTTTCGATGCGGTCGAGGTCGGCCGCCTGCAGGCCGCGGCAGAGCGCGCCGCAGAGCTCGCGCGCGCGGCCTGCGGACAGGGCCGCACCTATGTGCTCGACGGCAAGCGGTTCGTCGACGTCGGGCACATGACGGTGCAGTTCGAGCACCGGCCGGGCAGCGAGACGGTGCGGGTGATCGAGCCGGTGCACCATCTGGATGCGGTGCTGGATGCGCTGCTGGACGACCCTCGACTCGTGGTGCCGATGCGCCAGCTCGTCGGCAGTGAGGCGATCGCCCTGTGGACCGACAAGCTGAACCTGAAACGTCCCCGGGAGGGCTCCGGATTCGGCTGGCATCAGGATGCGCCCTACTGGGTGCATGACTGCCGGCACGTCGACCGGCTGCCGAACGTGATGGTGACGTTCGACGACGCGTCTGCCGCCAACGGATGCTTTCGCGTGATCCGGGGCAGTCACACGCGGGGGTGCCTGCCGGGCACCGCGGACGGCACGCAGCTCGGCGGTTTCTACACGGACCCGGCGTGCTTCGACGAGGCTGGTCAGGTGCTGATGGAGGTGCCGGCGGGCTCGATCATCTTCTTCGACCCGCACACCATCCACGGGTCGCTGCCGAACACATCGGACGCGCCGCGCCGGGCCATGGTCATTACCTATCAGCCGGGCGGGCACCCCACGCTCAAATCGCGCGAGAATCGCCCGGCAGGCGATGAGTCCGGGCTCAGCGCATGAGCTCGAAGCAGCTCCTGAGCTCGTTCACGAACAGCTCCGGTTGCTCGAACGCCGCAAAGTGGCCGCCCTTGTCGAGCTCGTTCCAGTAGACGATGTTCTTGTAGCGCTGCTCGGCCCAGCTCTTCGGCGTGGGAACGATCTCTTTCGGGAAGATGCTGCAACCCGTCGGAAGCGAGACCGTGTTGTCACCCGGCCCGAAGGCACGGTTGAAGCTTTCCCAGTACAGGCGTGCGGACGATGCGCCGCTCGCGGTGAGCCAGTAGAACATGACGTTGTCGAGCAGCTCCTCCCGGGTGAGCACGTTTTCCG
>JASFLG010000563.1:0-3189 GCA_050118205.1 Pseudomonadales bacterium | reverse complement strand
GGCATCGGCGCTGGTCGGGCGGCTGACGTCGTCGTCTGGCTCAGGCGGACGCACGAACAGACCAATGATCAGCGCCATTGCCAGGAGCACCCCGAGTGCGGTCGTCAGGCGATCGTTCATGCCGACCCCCCGAGGCGATCGAGCAGCGTCCGCGATGCGGCCACTGCGGCCAGCACCTCGTCATCGACCGGTGGCGATGCGGCGTAGCGCAGGCGCTCGGCGACGTCGGCCATGCGGCGCACGGGCTCCGCCTGTTCCGGCGCAATCGTGCTGCAGGCAGTGCGGATCTCGGCGTGGGTGAGGCTGTCGGCCCGGCGTCCCTGGGCAAGGCCCAGCGCCGATACCAGGGCACGAAGCACCCGTCCCGTCAGATCCGCCGCGCCGGTCGGCCGGGCCTCATCGTCGGAATGCTCCTGCCCCCCATGCCGACGGCCCGACGCACCATCCCCCGGTCCGGCACGGGCCAGCCGGATTTCGTTGGCCACGATGGCGAGACTCAGGACGACGACCACCGCGCAGGCGCCGTAAAAGATCCACGTCACCGTCTCCGGTGCCAGGTGGAAGTCGTCGACCCAGTCCGGCACGCCGAGACGGCGCTCGCCGCCGAGCAGGTCGTCGAGCCAGCGAAGGAACCGATCCCAGGGAGACAGCGTCACCTCTGCCACGGGCAGATCGAGGCTCGACAGAATCTCGTGCAGGCTATCCGCCGGCAGCTCGGGGCCCGGCGGCGGCTGCTGGTAGTAGGCTGTGCTGGACGGTTCGACCCACCCTTCCGGGGCGGGCCCTTCACTCATGCGGAGGCCGGCTGGGCGTCGATTCGATCCGCGAGGTCATCACCTTCTCTGCGCAGCTTCAGATCGTAGTATGCCGCCATGAAAAGCGTGTAGAACAGCGGCGTCAGAAGGCCCCCGAGCACGGCGGTGAGCACCGTCTGGGTCACCGAGAATCCACCCGGCTCCAGGGCGTCCGGATTGGCGAACATGAGGACGCCAGCCACCAGCGCGATCAACACGTAGGCGACCATGAGAATGAATCCGGCAATACCCACCAGGGCCGACGTTCGCCACCAGTGACCCCAGACGAGCTGGTGGCTCCGACGCAGGCTTTCGATCACCCCCGCACCCTCGGTCACGACGATGTAGGGCGCGAACATCAGCGATACCATGACGATGAGGCCCGGCACGATCAGCAGCACCATGCCGACGGCGACCGCCAGCCCGTAGAGAATCATGCTGCCCAGCAGCGACAGCATGCAGGCCAGTCCGGCGTTCAGGGAATCGCCCAGGCTCGGGCTCCTGCCTTCGTGGATCAGGTGAATCCTGCTCACCAGGGCGCCGAACAGCACCACGGACAGCAGCATGCCGACCAGGGCAGCAATGCCGACGCCAGCGCCGAGCTGCGGCACGCCATCGGCGTCGATGGCGCTGGTCATTACCAGACTCGGGATCTGGCTGATCAGGCTGGCGAGAATGGCCAGCCCCACGACCTGCGTGAAACAGGCCCGGAACAGCTTGAAGCCGTCGTCCAGAACGCCGCCGATACCGGCCGGCGCGGAAGGTTTGTCGTACATGTCGAACTCCTTCTCGAAGGGAGTGGTTCCATCCAGGTGATTCTCGCCGCCGGGCGAGGCTTGCGCTGCCGAACAATCCGGCATTCCGCAATCCGGACCGGCAGAAATGTGCGCACCATCACAGCCTCCCGCATTCAACGATGCCCGTAGATTCTCGCCGCATTGGCAACCAGCCCCGGATCCGGGGTTCCCACCGCGTCATCGCTGCGGCCCTCGTAGGCGAACAACGCGAGCACGCAGCGCATGGCCTCGAGGCGCGCGCGGAGCTGATCGTCGGCCTTGATGATCGTCCAGGGATTGCGCTCGCCGTCGGTGAGCTGGAATGTCTCTTCCTTGGCCTCGGTGTAGGCGTCCCAGCGGGTCTGAGCTTCCTGATCGATGGGCGAGAGCTTCCACTGCTTGAGCGGGTTGCGCCGCCGTTCCTCGATGCGGCTCGCCTGCTCCTCCTTGCTGATCGACAGATAGAACTTCACCAGATGGATGTCGTCATCCGTCAGCATGTTCTCGAACAGCGGCACATGGTGCACGAAGTCCCAGTACTGCTCCTCGGTGCAGAATCCCATCACCCGCTCGACCCCGGCGCGGTTGTACCAGGACCGGTCGAAAAGAACGATCTCGCCCGCGCTCGGCAGGTGCGCCACGTAACGCTGGAAGTACCACTGGCTGCGCTCGCGCTCCGTGGGTTTGTCCAGCGCAACCACGCGTACCCCGCGGGGATTGAGATGCTCTGTGAAGTGCTTGATCGTGCTGCCCTTGCCGGCCGTGTCGCGTCCCTCGAAAAGAATCAGGAGCTTCATGCCTTCCTGCACGATCCAGTTCTGCAGCTTCACCAGCTCGATCTGCAGGGCCAGCTTCTGGCGATAGTAGGTTTTGAAGTCGAGCCGTTCGTGATAGGGATACGCGGGCTGGCGGAAGTAATCGCGAATGGAGGTGGCGCCCTGGTCCGCCGGGCCACGATAGCTGGTCAGCGCCCTCCGCGGCTGTTCCGCATCCAGCGAGTCGACGAGGAATTCGTACCAGTCAGCCACGGACACGCGCTCCGCCAAAGCTCACTCTCTACAGGCACGCTACTATCACTCCCGGGTCGCCGCCGGCGCAAGCGCGTCCGCCGGCGCCGGGATCGACTCGAGCAGGCGGACCAGCTCGAACTGCGTGCGCGCGCGAGAGAGATTCTCGCCGGTGTGCGACACCCGGAAGTAGCGATCACCGAGCAGGTGATCCGTGAGAAACCGTACGCCGAGCATGAACGCCACGTACACGGGCGCGCCGGCCACCGTCGCCGGCGTGAGGACGCGGCCGCTGCCGTCCGCAAAACCACGGGTCAGGGCGGCGAGGGCCGGGGCGGCGGCCTCCGCCGAGAGCGTCCCGGCCAGCGCCGAGCGAGCCAGGTCGCCGAAGTCCCAGGCCCAGTGGCCCGTCATCACGGTGTCCAGGTCCAGCACCGCCCGCACGCTCGGCGCGTGCGCATCGAACAGCAGATTGTTCAGCTTGCAGTCGCCGTGAATGAGATCGTCGCCCGGCGGGAACTGCTGCGCGAGGTCCCGCCGCGCATCGATGAATGCCATACCGCCGCAGGCCTCGGCGAGCGCACGATCGGCACTCCCGTTGCCGCGCCCCGC
>JASFLG010000562.1:0-3189 GCA_050118205.1 Pseudomonadales bacterium | reverse complement strand
ATCGGATCTCGCCTGCCTGCGCGTCCCGGCGCAACGGCAATCGTGACGCCACCACCGGCAGGTAGACGATCTGGCGCTCATAGGGCGCGAGCGTGAGGTCCTCTGTCAGCTCGGCGGCACCCGCGTCCACATCGCCGGTGGCCGTGATCTTCACGGCGACCGTGCGCTCGGCTTCGGTCCGGTTCATCACCGAGAATCCGGCGGTAAAGCCGTCGCCCTCCGCCACCTGATTGGGCATGACGGGGCGGATCTCCGTCGGCTGGTTCGTTCTGAAGCTGCCCTGGCCGAGCCCGAACCCATCCTCCGGGGTCACCGCCAGCGCCAGGACCCGCCAGCCGGTCAGGTTGTCCGGAAGCTCGAAGTCGAACTTCGCCTCGCCGCGCCCGCCGGCTTTTATGGACGGGTTCCAGTAGGCTACGTACTTGAAGAGCGAGCGCATGGACAGACCCTGGCCGCCGTCACCGCCGCTGTTGGCTCCCTTCTTCTCGAACTTCTGGCGTCCGATGATGCGCATGAGCAGGCTGTAGTTCTCCACGTCCAGCCCATCGAGCGAGTTGAAGCCTGCGTACGGATCGAAGTACGCCGTGCCGCCGCTCACCAGATCGAGCACGGCCTCGTCGAGCACCGCCACCGCATACTCGAGCGGCTGCCGCCCCATCTGCGCCTGCTCGGCCTGAAGCGTTACCTGCACCCGCTCGCCCGGGCGATACACCTCGCGGTCGGTGCCCACGGTCACGTCGACCTGCTTTTCCGGATCGCTCACCGGCAAGGTCAGGTAGCCCACCCGGAAGGCCGGCTTGCCGAGATCGAGCTCGGCGGCCCCATCGTCGTTGGCCGGCGGCGGCTCGGCGACCCGGGGCGAGAACACCACCACGGAGAGATAAGCGCCGGGCAGCAGGTTCCGCTCGATGGGAAACTCGATGATCGGCGTGCTGCCCTCGAGCGTGGTCTGCCACTGACGCAGCACGCCGTAGCGCTCGAGCGTCACCAGCGCGGTGGCGCCGGGGTAAGGGTTCTTCACCAGCACGCGCGCGGTGTCGCCCACCTGGTAGGCGGTCGCTTCCGGGACGAGATCCAGCGCGTTGCTCGCATCGTCCTGCCACACCACCTGGCCCTTGCCGGCGACCCAGGCCATCAGCGTCGTGCTGTGCGCGCGGCCCCGGGTGTCCTGAATGCTGGCGACGAGTCGATAGCGACCGGGCGATTCGGGCGTGAACGTGCACGCCATCGGCGCGCCTTCCGGCTTGCCCGCGCACTCGCCGGCGGGCTCCCACGTTTCCGTGTAGCGGGTGGTGTAGGCATTGCCCGCGCTCTTCACCCGCGCCGCCTTCATCTCGAGGCGCTCGATGGCGATGGACACGTCCGTATCCGCCACGGGAGCGCCGTGCTCGTCGACCACCAGGTACTCGACCTCCGCCGGCTTGTCCTCGTCGAACACCCAGGTGTCCTTGTGCAGGCCGACGAAACGGTCGAGGGCGACGAATCGGGCGGTGCTGGTGGCCGAGACGTACTTGCCCCGATCGTCGCGCACGGCGCTCTCCACCTGCAGATCGCCGTAGACGATGGGCCCCTCCGAGAGGGTCAGCGTGTCCCGGTAGGTGCCGTCGCTCGAGAGCTCACCCACCACCTGCTGAAGCTGCTCCCGGGTGCGATCGTTGCTGGTGTCGAAGAAGAACCCGGCGGCGACGGGATCCTCCGAGCGGAAAGACCGGGCCCGCAGGTTCACCGTCACCCGGGCCTCCGCCTGGGTGTACGCGCCGCCGGAATGCAGCGTCGCCCGGGTGGTGCTCACCAGCTCGGCACCCGGCCGGAACAGGTCACCGTTCAGATCGCTTGCCACCCGGAAGGCGGCCGGGGTGAAGTCCGTGACCAGCACCCGCATGGGCCACCAGCGGTACTCGGTGAAATCGGCCTCGAGCTCGAAGCCGTACCAGCCCATGACGGCGTTGTCCGGCACCGTGTACTCGCCGTCGATCGCGCCGAAGGCGTTCAGCGTCAGATCCTTGCGCTCCATCACCACCTTGCCGGTGGGATCCTTGACCGTGAGGGTGTAGCCGGATGCGGGAGCAGCGACGAACCGCTCGTTCGACTGATCGCGCACGTAGAGCTTGTACTGAATGGTGTCGCCGGCGCGGTAGACACCCTGGGCGGTGGTGCCCCAGGCGTGGATGTGCCCGTGGCGTTTCTGGGTGCGTGGGAAGACCTGGTAGTTCGAGGCGCGCGCGACGTTCGCGGCGAAGTCGTGGTTGAGCGGCAGCAGCGCCATGCCGCGCGCGCCGTCCACGCGGACCATGAGCTTTTCGCAGTCTTCGTTGCAGCTCCACTGAAATGTTTTGAGTGACGGATCCAGCGTTTCGGTGCCGGGGACCATGGCGATGCCATGCTCGTCGGTCACCGCCAGGGTGGCGGAGTCGGGCACCGGGTCCAGGCTCGAGATCGCGTCCGTGTAGATCGAGACTCGCGCATCGGCCACCGGCTCGCCGGAGGCCAGGTCCGTCACCCAGACGAGGGAGTTGAAGTGGCCGACCTTGGCGTACACCTGATAAGGCGTCACCTGGGCGAAGAAGCGGCGCTCGTAGCGGCTCTTGGTGACCCCGGGCGTGGAGCGCAGCGCACCGTACACCACGCCGGAGTCTTCACCGACCATTTCCCGAGCCTCGAGCGGAATGGCGAAGGAGAGATCCTCCACCTGGGGTACCTTGAGGGTCTGGTGGGCGTTGGTGGCTGCGTCTTTGGTGAGGCGCCGGTAGTCGAGACGGATCTGTTCCATGTTGGTGGTATAGAGCGGCACCTCGCTGTCGATGCCGGCCTCGAGCACGGCGTCGTGGTGCACTAACTTGAAGTCCGGACGGCGGTGGTTGGTTCGGAACGCGAGGGTGACCGGATCCGGCAGCGGCCGGCCGAACACATCAGTAAGCGCAGCGCCGGGCGAGTCGGTCACCCAGGCGCGAACGGTGTCCAGCCAGCCACGGGTGGGAATGGACACGTGATAGTCCCGATAGGGTTTCAGCCGCTCAGGCAGGGAGACGTCGTAGGTGCGCGATTCGCGGTGCGGAAAGGACAGCTCCACGTAGTGATCGCTGGCGTTCTCCCAGGGGTCGTAGTCGTCCCGTCCCCCGGCGAGGTCCGGGTCGAAGGTGACCGTGCGCTTCACTTCCGAGGCGAGCACGGGTGTGTTGAAGCGCAGCG
>JASFLG010000561.1:0-3196 GCA_050118205.1 Pseudomonadales bacterium | reverse complement strand
CTACCGAGCAATCCCACCCGGACACGGATCGGCTGGCCGCGGCCGCGCTGAAGGCGGGCCCGGACGCGCCTGCGGGCGATCCCCTGTCCCTGCGCCTGCCACGCCCGTGGCGGTTACCGCCGGACGCCCTGGAGCTCAGCGTGGGCTATGCCTGCATGGGCAGCCGGCACGGTCCGCGGCTCACCGCGACGGTGAACGGCGCCCTTTTCCGGCTCGACGATCCGGTGGCGCTGGAGCCCGTGACCGTGGCCAAGCCCTGGGGCCGGGAGATCTGGTACACCGGCATCGAGGCGCGCGGCGAATCGAAAGTGGTCGGCGAGGGCGGCAGTCTCGGGCTCGGCAGCTATCTCTCGCTCGCGCCGCGGCGACTCACCGGCGATAAGCCGGTGGTGCTGCTCAAGGTGCTCGATCCCCGCCCGGAGCCCGTGCTCGGCGAGCTTTATCTGGAGGTGCACGAGCGCAAGCAGGAGGTCTACGTGGTCACCGCCGTGCATCCGGATGCCTGGCCGGACGGACGCGGCCGAATCCGCTACGGCGCCAACCAGACATTGCGCCGTCGGCTGGGAAGTGACGCGGCGTTCCGGCGCGACTTCCTGGCGGCGGTGGAGCACTACGAGGCCGTCCGTCGGGCGGTCGACGACGGCGCCACCCATCTCTCGGAAGCAGAAGAACGGGCGCGGCAGGCAACCCTCACGTTCACCGAAGAACGGGAGCTCGCGCCGGGCGACGTGATCCGAGTGCCGACCTGGATTCCCCACTCGCTCCAGCCGGGCGTGCAGGTGGTCGAGTTCCAGACGCCCACGTATGAGCGCTACATCGTCTCGTCCAGCCAGCGCGTGCTCACCCAGTCCGTGTGGGACAGCGCTCACGCCATCGAGCACATGGATCTGGAGGCTCCGGAGCATCCGCAGCCCGAATGCCTGGCGCCGGGCATCGACCGTATCGTCGACTTCGACGACTTCGGCGTCTGGCGGGCCCGCCTCGGCGCCGGCGAGACCCTGTCGCTCCCCGAGGGTCTGCCTTACGCCGTCGCCTACTGCGTCAGCGGCTCCGCGCGCCTGAGCGGCGCCTGCGCTCCGCTCGACCTGGGGCCGGGCGGCGCCGCGTTCGTGCCGCAACAATCCATCACACAACCCATCCGCACGGTGGGCGGCGCTCTTCTGCTGGTAGCGGGGCCGGGGCTGTGAGTGAGGCGTCCGTTCGTGAAGCATCCGCCTGGCGCCGTCTGTGGCGCCGCGCGGCGCCCCCGCTGGTGGTCAGCGTCTTCTACTTCGGCGTGCTGGTCTATCCGGTCCTGCGCATACGGATGCTGCTGCGGCCGGACGTCCCCGGTACGGCGGAGCTGCTCGTGGTGATGGTCGGCCCCCTGCTCGGCCGTCTCGCCTACGAGTTCTTTCCCGGACGCTTCACCCGCTGGCTGTCGGCCCTCTCGCTGACCTGGCTCGGCATCTGCTTCATGGCGTTTCTCCTGGTGCTCTCGTTCGAGGCGCTGCACTGGCTCGTGCCGCTCACCGATACGACCTGGGGGCTGACCCTGACCGGCATCCTGGTGGCGTTCACGGTCTTCGCGTTCGTCAACGCCCAGCGCCTGCACACGCGCGAGATCGCGATCCCGGCCCCCGCAGCCGTCGCGGGCACGCGCATTGCCCAGATCACGGACGTGCACGTGGGCTCGCGAAGCGGGCGCTTCCTGACCCGGGTGATCCGGCGGGTGAACGCTGCGAAACCGGATTACGTGCTGATCACCGGTGATCTCATCGATTTCCGCGACATCACCGCCGAGGAGATCGAGGCCCTCGGCGAGCTGGCCGCACCCGCCTACTTCATCATCGGCAATCACGAGCGCTACGTGGACCTGGAGGCCATCTGCGACCGGCTCAGGAGCCTGAGGGTCCGCGTGCTGCGCAACGAGACCCTGATGCTCCCGGGGATACAGCTCGTCGGCATCGACGATGCGGAGCCCAAGACTCAGGTCGGCCGCGTGTTGCCGGGGCTCGCCGCCGCGCCCGATGCGTACCGGATCGTGCTCTACCACCGACCGGATGGTGCCGACGACGCGGCGCGATGGGGAGCGGATCTGATGCTCTGCGGGCACACCCACAACGGGCAGATCGTGCCGTTCAACTACGTTGTTCGGCGCGTCTTCCCACGCATTCACGGCCTCTACCAGGTCGGCGACATGCAGCTCTACGTCAGCCCCGGCACCGGCACCTGGGGGCCGATCCTGCGCCTGGGCTCGCGCTCGGAGATCAGTCTGTTTACCCTTGTAGCGACCCGGTCGGTGTGACCGGCGCGCGGCACACGCAGGGAGAACGCGGCATGGCAGAGAACGAGCAGGAGCTGATCATCGAGCAGATCGAGATCGGCCCCATGCAGAACTTCACCTACCTCGTGGGGTCCCGCAGCACCCGGGAGGTGGTGGTCGTCGATCCGGCCTGGGACATCGACGGGCTCATGCGACACATCGCCGAGCGGGGCTACGAGCTCAAGGGGGCGCTGGTCACCCACTACCATCCCGATCATTGCGGCGGTTCCATGGGCGGGCACAGCATCGAGGGGGTCGCCGAGCTCCTGGAGCGTCAGGGACTGAAGATCTACGTGCACCGCGAGGAGGCGGACGGGTTGAGGAAGGTCACCGGCATCTCGGATACGGACCTGGTCCGGGTCTCCTCGGGAGATACCCTGTCCATCGGTGACGTGGACGTGGAGTTCCTGCACACCCCAGGTCACACCCCGGGCTCCCAGTGCTTCCGTATCAAGCAGACGCTGGTTTCCGGGGACACGCTGTTCATCAACGGCTGCGGTCGCGTGGACCTGCCTGGATCGAACTCGGAGGAGATGTACCGAAGTATCCGGAAGCTGGCCGACCTGCCGGACGAGACCCTGCTGCTTCCGGGGCACAACTACGGCCCGGTGCCGAACGCTACTCTCGGCGAGACCAAGCAACAGAATACCTATCTTCGGATCAAGGACCTCGAGACCTGGCGGATGATCATGGGTAGCGACTGAGCCTTCTGTCCCACGTCACCGGTTCTCGATCACCCGATTCATCCTTCTTTCTCCATCTCGTCCTCGAGCTCGTCCCGCGGGCCGTTCTCCGAGTCGTTCCCGGAATCATCGGGGCGCGCATCGTCACAAGGCGTGCCACGCATCCCGGCTCGCTCGATCATGCGCAGGATGTCCTCGTTGCAGGATG
>JASFLG010000560.1:0-3196 GCA_050118205.1 Pseudomonadales bacterium | reverse complement strand
GGCCGAGGTCATCCGCGTGGAATCGTCCGGCAAGCCCGACTCCATGCGCACCCAGCCGGGGCCGGACGGCCAGCCGCACCCGAGCCTGGGGGGCCTGTTCAACTCGGTCAATGCCGGCAAGAAGTCTTTCACGGTGGATCTCACCAAGCCGGCGGGTATCGACCTCGTGAAAGACCTCATCGCCAGTGCCGACGTGGTGGTGAACAACTTTCGGCCCGGCGTGCTCGACCGCATGGGGCTCGGCTACGACGTGCTGCGCCAGCTCAAGTCGGACGTGATCCTGCTGAATCTCCCGGGTGCGCACCGCACGGGCCCGTGGGCCCGGCACCCGAGCACGGGCAACATCCTGATGGCCGCCTCCGGCTTCAACATGCTCACCGGCTTTCCCGGCGAGCGACCCCGGGGCATCGGCGTCGCGTTCCCGGACTTCACCTCGCCGCACCTGCTGGTGGCGACGATCCTCGCCGCGGTGCGCCAGCGCCGGGCCACCGGCACCGGTCAGGAGCTCCACCTCACCCAGCTCTCCAGCATGCTGTCGCTCCTCGGGTGTGAGTGGATGCAGTACCGGGCGACGGGCGAGCAACCGCCGCGGAACGCCAACCGCAGCCCGAACCACTGCCCCCACGGTATCTATCCCGCCACCCATGCGGAGGCCGATCTGGATGCCTGGGTGGCGATTGCGGTGGCAGGGGATGCCCAGTGGGCGGCACTGTGCCGGATCCTCGGGCAGCCGGCGCTGGCGGCGGATCCGCGGTTCACGTCTCACACCGCTCGCAAGGCCAACGAGGACGCCGTGGACGAGCTGGTGCGCGAGTGGACGCGCTCGCGGGACAAGTGGGCCATCGCCGACGCGCTGCAGGCGGCCGGTATCGCCGCGGCACCGGTGGAGCACCTGCGCGACATGCTGGAGAACGATCCGCAGCTCCCGGGCCACTACCAGGTGGTGCGTCAGCCCGAGGCCCCGGACGTGGACATCGTCATCGACCGCGAAGCGGCGCGCTGGGTGGGCCATGAACTGACCCTCGAGCGCGCGCCCATGCTCGGCGAGCACAACGCCTACGTGGTGCAGGCGCTGCTCGGGCGTTCGGACGAGGAGCTGGCGCGGCTGGTGCTGGAGGAGGTGCTGAGCTGAAGCGTCTGCGGCCTGCCGTACCGTGGCCTCGACCGCCGCCACTTGCGCCTGGGGCGCGCTCTGGTCCGGTCAGCCGTGCCCGGCGGCGCTTTCGGCCTGCGTTGCGTTGTTCGCCGCCGGCGGTGACGTCAGCGGCGACTCCGGCGCTGTGGGATGGCTCTGTTCCTCTGCCTGCCTCTCGGCCTCCTTTTCCGACTCCCTGAGCAGCATCCGCTCTACCCGGGCCCGGAGCAGCACTTCCTTCTCGTCCAGCCGCCGAGTCTCCATGACCAGATCCCGGTACAGGGAGTACGCCATCAGTATCATCAGCAGCATGAACGGGAATGCCGCGATGATGGAGACCGTCCGCAGTCCGTAAAGTCCGCCACTGAGAAGCAGTACACCGGCCATCAGCAACTGAAGAACGCCCCAGAGGATACGAACGAAACGGGTGGGATCGAGCACGCCCTTGGAAGTGAACATGCCCAGCACGAAGGTGGCCGAGTCCGCCGAGGTTATGACGAACATGCAGACCAGGGCGATGGCGCCCATGGTGGCTACCCGAGCGCCGGGGAACTGCTCCAGCAGCGAATAGAGTCCCGCTGGAACCTCCCGCGCCACGGCAGCCGCGATACCGGCGTGGTCGAAGAGTTCGAAGTGGATCGCTGCCCCGCCGAAGGTGGAAAACCAGAGCACGCTCAGGGCCACGGGCACCACCATTACGCCGATCACGAATTCCCGGATGGTGCGGCCCCGGGAAATGCGCGCGATGAAGCTGCCCACGAACGGCGCCCAGCTCAATCCCCATGCCCAGTAGAACACGGTCCACTGCTCCACCCAGTGCTGGCTGGAATACGGCGTGGTCACCAGACTCATTTCCACGATATTGCCCAGATACTCTCCCACCGTCTGCGTCAGTTCGCCAAAGATGAACGCTGTTGGTCCAAGCACCAGCACGTACAGCAGCAGCGCCGCCGCCAGGGCCAGGTTGGCGTTGCTGAGCAAGCGAATACCCTTGCTCAGCGGTGTCATGGCGGAGAGGGTGAACAGAATCCCGAGGCCGGCCATGATGAGGAATTGTGAGCCCACCCCATACGGCATGAGGTCGAATCGGGCGAGCCCGCTGTTGATCTGCAGGGCACCGAGGCCCAGCGTTGTCGCCACGCCGAAGATAGTGGAGACCACCGCCAGTGTGTCGATGGCCTTCCCTGCAATCCCATCCACCCGGTCCCCCAGCAGACAGCGGAAGGTCTCGCTGATCAGACCATGGCTGTTATGGCGGAAGCGTACGTAGGCGATGGCCAGACCCACCAGCGTGAAGTTGGCCCACTGGTGCAGGCCCCAGTGGAAGAAGGCGTAGCGCATGCCCAGCTGCGCCGCCTCGGCGGTACGGGGCAGCCCGATGCCGAGGGGCGGGTCGTTGAAATGCATCATGGGTTCCGCCACGCCCCAGAACACGAGGCCAACGCCCATACCGCCGGAGAAGATCATTGCGAGCCAGCTGCCGAAGGAGAACTCCGGCGGCTCGTCGTCCGCCCCCAGCTTGATGTTCCCGAATCTCGACAACCCCAGGTAGAGGCCGAACAGCACAAACCCGCTGGTAGCCAGGAGGTACATCCAGCCAAAATTCGCGGCCGTGGCATCCAGCGTGCGCTGGGCCAGGCGTTCCACGGCCTCGGGGTACATCGCGGAGGCCGTCACGAACGAGGTGATGATGACCACGGAAACAAGGAATACCGAGCCCACGTCACCGAGGAGTCTGCGAGCGAAATCGGCTACTCTGTTCATGCCTTCTCCGTTTCTCCGGTTTTCTGCGCCGGCTACGGGTCTTCAGCCTCTCCCGTGACGGGCTCCAGGGGCTCGCCATCCGGTCCCTGGATCTGGTGATCGAACGCCGCCTGCAGGCTGGTTTCGTCAGCGACCTCCTCCTCAAGACCCATGCTCAATGTAGCGCGGGTAAGGTGGCGACAACATGGCCACCAGGATGCGGATGCCACGGGCGAGTCACGATACCGACGCGGTCCATTGAAATCGTGCGCGCGGCCGCCGGTTGCCCGGTACGACGGGTCATCCGTTTGATGACGG
>JASFLG010000559.1:0-3198 GCA_050118205.1 Pseudomonadales bacterium | reverse complement strand
CCGGACCCTGGTCATGAGCCTGCAGGGCGTGCTGTTCAGCATCCCGGTAGCAGGTGGGACCGCCACGCCGCTCACCGGCTACCTGTACGATGCCCGCGAACCCTCCTGGAACGCGGACGGCAGCAGCGTGTTGTTTCACGGTTATCGAAACGGCACCTGGGACCTCTGGTCGCTGCCCGCGGCGGGTGGCGAACCGATGGCGCTGACCAGCGATCCGTTCGACGACCGGGAAGCGGACGTCTCCCCCGTGGGAGGGTGGATCGCGTTCTCCTCCGATCGGGGTGGCAGCTACGACATCTGGCTCCTCGACCCCGCCAGCGGCGAGCTGACCCGGGTGACGGACACGCCGGAAGACGAGTTCGCACCCGCCTGGTCCCCGGATGGCGCCTACATCGCGTTCGCGGCGGTGCCCGAACCCGGTCGCGCGGAGATTCGGGAGTTCGAGCTGGCAAGCCACGACACGCGCACGATCACTACGGAGGACGGGCTGGTCAGCGGCATCGGCTGGCACCCGGGCGGCGACCGGCTCACCTACCAGCTGAGTCGTCCCGGGGCCACGGAGCTCAGAAGCGTGACCGTGAATGGCGGCGTGGCAGAGCGCCTGAGCGAAGCCGGTGACGACGTGTTTCCGTTCCGCGCCCACTGGCTGGACGAGCGCACGCTGCTCTATGCGGCCAACGGGCACATCTACCGGCAGAATCGCGACCGCAGCCGAGCCGCGATTCCCTTCGAAGCCGACTTCGAGCTGAACCGTCCAACCTACGAGCGCCGACGTCGCGATCACGACGACGTGAGCCCGCGACGCGCTCTGGGGATCGCCCAGCCCACCATCTCGCCCGACGGCGAGCGCATCGCCCTCAGCGCGCTCGGCGACATCTGGCTCTGGGAACCGGGCACGGGTCGCCTCGACAATCTGACCCATTCGACATTTGCCGACCGCTCGCCCCGATTCGCGCCGGACGGGAGCCGCATCGCCTACGTATCGGACCGTCCGGGTGATGGTGCGAAGGCCGACCCGGGAACATCGGGTCTCTGGATCTACGACATCGAGGAGAACCGGCACGCCCGGATCGACCTTCCGGTGACCGGCATCGCCAATCCGGCCTGGTCTCCCGACGGCCGTTCGGTTGCGCTCTTCGCCAGCGTCGCGGGAAACCCGCTCGGTGCCCAGCTTGCCGTCGCGAACCTGGACACCGGCGCGTTCACGCCGCTGTACAAGCCCATCCCACCGCAGATCATTTCCTGGAGCAGCGACGGTGCTTACCTCGCGACCACGGAGCTGAAACCCTATTCCAGCCGCTACCGCGAAGGCATCTACCGGCTGATCGTGGTCTCGCCCACCACGACGGAGCGCTACGAGGTGGAGCCCGTGCCGCACAAGAGCATCATGGATGCCACGCTCGGCCCCTACGGGCAGTTCGTCTCGTACGTGCAGGATGGGCAGCTCTGGCGGCTGAACCTGACCGCGGACTTCCAGCCCACGGGCTACCCCGAGCCCGTGACGGCCCAGCTCACGGACTCGCCGAGCTGGAGTGCCGGGGGCAACCTGGTGGTGTTCATGAGCGGCGACCGCATGCTGCAGTTGCACGTGGACACCGGTGCCACCGAGGACATCACACCCGACATCCCGTGGCAGCCGGCCCTGATCGACGCGACCTGGACCCTGAAGGTGGGCCGGCTGTTCGACGGCACAGGCGACGGCTACATCAAGAATGCACTGATCACCATCAAGGGCAACCGCATCGCGAGCGTGCAGCCCGATGCCGCCGATGCCACGGCCGACCGGGATCTGTCCGACATGACGGCATTTCCCGGGCTGTTCGAGATGCACGCGCACATGGGTGAGCTGAGCGAGGCCCAGGGACGCGCCTGGCTTGCCTACGGTGTGACCAGCGTCCGCGATCCGGGAGCGCAGCCCTACGTGGCCAAGGAGCGGCAGGAGTACTGGGACAGCGGTGCCGCGCCGGGACCGCGCACCTACGTGACCGGCTACCTGATGGACGGAAACCGCGTCTACTACGCCATCGCCGAAGGCATCGGCTCCGACATCCACCTGGAACGGGCGCTGGAACGTACCCGGGAGCTCGGCCTCGACTTCATCAAGACCTATGTGCGTCTGCCGGACCACCGCCAGAAACGCGTGGTGGAGTTCGCGCACGGGCTCGGGATTCCCGTCTCCTCCCACGAGCTCTTTCCGGCCGCGGCACTCGGCGTGGATCACGTGGAGCACATCGGCGGCACCAGCCGACGCGGTTACATGACGAAGATGTCGGGTCTCGGCGTGAGCTACGACGACGTGGTGAAGCTGATCACGGAATCCGGAATGGGCATTACGCCGACCGCAGTACTGCCCGGCTTCGCGGTCATTGCCGCCGAGCAGCCGGATCTGTTTGCCACGCCCCAGTTCGAGTACTTCTACGGTGCCGAGGGGCGCAACGCCGCGGCGGCCGTGACCCGGCTGGTCGGCGGCTCCGCGGCCAGCATCACCGATCACAACGCGGAGCTCATCAGAAAGCTCGCGGCTGCGGACGCGCTCATGGTCACCGGCACCGACTCACCCTTCGTGCCCTACGGTGCCGGGTTGCACGCGGAGCTCCGGCTTTTCGCCCGGGCCGGCCTCACCCCGGCCCAGGTGCTCCGCGCCGCCACGGTCAAGGCAGCCCGGGTAGCCGGGGTGGAGAACGACATTGGCACCCTCAAGCCGGGCATGATCGCCGATCTGGTCGTGGTGGACGGCGACCCGCTTACCGACATCGCCGACGCGGACAACGTCGTCCTGACCATCAAGAACGGCCGCGGCTATCCCATACAGACGCTGCTGTCTCCGCCGGAAGACCGCTGATCCCGGAGCACGACCATGGACCCGCTGATTCCCATCGTCGTCGGCGGCCTGCTCATGAGCGCCATCGCCATGGTCGGCAGCCTGACGCTGGTGCTTCCCGAGGGAACCCTGTCCCGGCTGCTGCTGCCGCTCGTGGCGTTCGCGGCGGGCTCCCTGCTCGGCGGCGCCTTCTTCCACATGATTCCGGCGGGCCTCGGGGCCGGCTATGACCCTCTGCAGGCCGGGGCGTTGATCCTCGCCGGATTCTCGGCATTCTTCGTGATGGAGCAGTGTCTGCACTGGCATCACTGTCACCGCGCCCAGAGCGAGTGCCGGCAGCCCCTCACCTATCTGATCCTGATCGGCGACGGCCTCCA
>JASFLG010000558.1:0-3225 GCA_050118205.1 Pseudomonadales bacterium | reverse complement strand
GCACGGTGCGTCCCGCTTCGCCGCGCTCGAGCACGAGCTGCGGCTGGCCTGCCACGTAGACCAGCGAGATCTTGTCGCCCGGGTAGATGAGGTGCGGGTTGTCGATCTGCGGGTTGATCCGCCAGATCTCCGGCCACAACCAGGGCCGTTCCAGGAACTTACCGGAGATGTCCCAGAGGGTATCGCCCTTGACCACCGTGTAGACGTCGGGGTGGTCGGCTTTCAGGTATTTGTTCAGGTCTTCGGCGGCACCGGTGGCAAGCGCCGCGACGCCGGACACCAGGACGAACACCGCCAGTCTCAGCATGCGCGCCGCGCCACTGGCTGCCCACTCTTCTCTCCGGGGGATCATGTTCCGAAACATGTTTGAAGTTCCTTTTTGCTCCGAGCTGCTATCATGCTATGCGGTTGGCGTCGGGCCGATCCTTCGGTCGCAGCAGGCGGGGAGCCTGGGCTGTTTGGGGGGAAAAGTTTATACTCTTCACCATCTTAGCAGCCTGAATTAGACCAATACTAGAGATAGATCACACCGCCCGAGCGTGCCCGTGGAACTATCTCGCGAACGAGATTTCGAACGACCCTGCATGGCAATTCTCACTATCCTCGAATACCCCGATCCCCGCTTGCGCACGCAGGCTCAGCCCGTCGACGTAGTAGACGACGCGGTCAAGAAGCTGGTCGACGACATGTTCGATACCATGTACGAGGCGCCGGGGATCGGCCTGGCCGCTACCCAGCTCAACGTCCACCGTCGCATCATCGTCGTGGACGTCTCGGAAAACCGGGATGAGCCGCACGCTTTCATCAATCCTGTCCTCAGCACCTTCGGCGACCCCATCGAGACGGAGGAAGGCTGTCTGTCGGTACCCGGGTTCTACGAGCCCGTCACCCGATTCGAAGGCGTCCGCGTCAGCGCGGTGGATCGGAACGGGGACCCGCTCGAAGCGGAATACAACGGTCTCCTGGCGGTGTGCATTCAGCATGAGTGCGACCATCTGGAAGGCAAGCTGTTCGTCGATTACCTCTCCAATCTGAAACGCACGCGGATCCGCAGGAAGCTGGAAAAGCAGCACCGCATCCGGGCCTGATTCCATGCGCGTCGGGTTCGCCGGCACTCCCCAGTTCGCCGCCACCCAGCTCGGCGCCCTGCTCGATGCACAACACGACGTGGTTGTGGTGCTCACCCAGCCGGACCGGCCGACAGGTCGCGGCCGGAAGCTCGTACCGAGCCCGGTCAAGACCCTGGCGGCCGCCCGGGGTCTGCCGGTGCGCGATCCGCCCACGCTGAAAGGGGTCTCGCTGGTCGATCTCGAGCTAGACGTGCTGATCGTCGCCGCCTATGGGCTGCTGCTGCCGGAATCGGTGCTCTCCTCGCCGCGCCTGGGCTGCGTGAACGTCCATGCGTCGCTGCTGCCCCGCTGGCGGGGCGCCGCGCCCGTGGAGCGCGCAATCATGGCGGGTGACCGGACCACCGGGGTGTGCCTCATGCAGATGGAGCGGGGCCTGGACACCGGACCCGTTTTCGCCTGCGAAACCCTGACCATTCTCGAGGAGGAAACCGGCAGCGAGCTGGAGGCCCGCCTGGCAGCGGCCGGTGCCCGGCTGCTGGTGCAGACCCTGCCTCGCCTGGAAGCCCTCGTACCGACCCCGCAGCCGGACGACGGGGTCACCTACGCCGCCAAGCTGACGCCCGAGGACAGCGTATTGCGCTGGGAGGACGGCGCCCCCGCCTGTGCCCGACGCATCCGGGCCCTGACGGACCGCCAACCGGTCACGGTCTATGCGCGGATCCCTGGCACGCCGGCACCCGTTCGCGTACGCCTGCTAGGCGCGACACCGGGGCAAGAGGTGTCCACGGACGCCCCACCCGGCACCATTCTCGGGGTCAGCCGCGACGGGCTCGAGCTCGCCTGTGGCGGCGGTAGCGTCATCGTCCGGGAGGTGCAGCTCAACCGGGGTAAGGGACGACCGATGACGGCCGCCGCCGCCGCGAACGGTTACTCCGAAATCTTCGCGACCGGTGCACGGCTCTCTGCCACCCCGAATGGCAGCGCATCCCCGGGCTCGCGGTGAGCACCGGACATCGGGAAAGACGGTGAGCGCCACCGGCGGCACCCAGGACCGAGCGCGGGCCGCTCGGATTCTGGTTCGAATCCTCTACCGGGGTAAGACTACCGACCAATCGTTCGGCCCGGTCGGTGACGACGGCGAGGATCCGGTCGGTATGACTGCAACATCGCCCATGTTGCAGGAGCTCGTGCTCGGCACCCTGCGCTACTATTTCTGCCTGGAGCCCCTCATCGCCCGGCAGCTCGACAAACCGCTGAGAAGCAAGGATCTGGATCTGCGCTGCCTGATGCTAGTGGGCGCTTACCAACTCCACTACATGCGCGTACCGGACCATGCGGCGATCTTCGAGACGGTGAACGCCTGCCGGGCCCTGCGCAAGCCCTGGGCCCGGAGCCTGGTCAATGCGGTGCTTCGTCAGGTGGCAAAGTCGTCCCCAGACGAACGTTCGTTCGGACTCCCAGCCTGGTGGCTGGAGAGGCTTCGCAACGATTACCCGGACCGGGCGGACGCGCTGGCCGCCGCCACGCTCGAGCGGGCGCCCATGGCGCTCCGGGTCAACCTCGCCCGAGGGACTGCGTCCGCGTACCGCGAACGACTCCACGCCGCCGGGGCCACCGCCCACCCGGGCTGGCACCCGGAGACCCTGATCCTGGATCGGCCGCTCCCCGTGCGCCAGCTGCCCGGCCACAAAGAAGGTCTGGTCAGCGTTCAGGACACCGGTGCTCAACTCGCCGCACCGCTGCTCGCGGCGGCCGCACCCACCCGCGTTCTCGACGCCTGTGCCGCGCCGGGCGGCAAGCTGTTTCATCTTGCGGAGCGATTGCCCGACGCGATGCTGGTGGGCATCGAGCGGTCCGAGCCGCGCTTTCGGCACCTGGGCGAGGAAGCCCGGCGCCTGGGTCACGAGCAGGTGCATCTCGTCCTCGGCGATGCCACCACCGACTGGATCGGGGCAGACCTGCCGGCCACCTACGATGCCATTCTGCTCGATGCCCCCTGCACGGGATCCGGCACCCTGCGCCGGCATCCGGACATCAAGGTGCTGCGCCGATCGGAGGATCTCGCCGGGTACGTCGCGGTGCAGGGCGCCCTGCTTCGCACCCTTTGGAACCGGCTCGCCCCGGGTGGCACTCTGCTCTACTGCACCTGCTCGGT
>JASFLG010000557.1:0-3233 GCA_050118205.1 Pseudomonadales bacterium | reverse complement strand
CGGAACCTTATGAGTACCGTTACGGATGCGGCGGGCGTCGCGGACGCCCAGTCCCAGGCGGAGGCCTGGATGCTCGACCACCGCATCGACGAGGTCGAGGCAGTGATCCCGGACATGGCCGGCGTGCCCCGGGGCAAGTTCTTCCCGGCCCGCAAGTTTCTGCGCCAGCCGCTCCGGCTGCCGGAGTCCGTGTTCCTGCAGGGGATCACGGGTGATTACGGTGAGGTGCTGGGCGATCTCTACGACATCGACCCGGACCTGCACCTGCAACCCGACTACACGACCCTGCGGCTGGTGCCGTGGACCAACGAGCCCACGGCGAGCGTCATCGTCGACTGCTATCGGCGCAACAGCGAGCCGCTGCATCACGCTCCGCGCCAGGTTCTGAAGCGGATCCTTGATCTCTACTCGGAACGTGGCTGGAAGCCCGTCATCGCGCCGGAGGTGGAATTCTATCTGGTCAAGCGGAACACCGATCCCGACTATCCCCTGGAGGCGCCTGTGGGCCGGGCGGGCCGCAAGGAAACAGCGGGACGCATGTACTCCATCGAATCGGTGAACGAGTTCGATCCGATCATCGAGGATATCTACGACTACTGCGAGGTGATGGAAATCGATGCCGACTCGCTGTCCCACGAGGACGGTGCGGGGCAGCTCGAGGTGAACTTTCTGCACGGCGATCCGCTGGAGCTCGCGGATCAGGTGTTTCTATTCAAGCGCGTCGCGAGGGAGGCGGCGTTCAAGCACGGCATCTACGCGACCTTCATGGCGAAGCCGATGGAAGGCCAGCCGGGCAGCGCCCTGCATCTGCATCAGAGCGTGGTGGACGCGAAAACGGGGGAGAACCTGTTCTCCGAGGCCGACGGTTCGATCAGCTCGCTGTTCCGCTCGTTCATCGGTGGGCTGCAGAAGTACGTCCCCCAGGCACTGATCCTGTTCGGTCCGTACGTGAACTCGTACCGGCGATTCACCCGCTATCTGGCGGCGCCGATCAACGTGCAGTGGGGCTATGACAATCGGACGGTGGGTCTCAGGGTGCCCGACTCGGATCCTGCGAACCGCCGGGTGGAGAACCGCATTCCGGGCGCCGACGTGAACCCGTACCTCGCGATCGCGGCGTCACTCGCCTGCGGCTACATGGGCATGGCCGAGCAGCTGACTCCTACGGAACCGCTGTCCAGCAGTGCTTACCGGCTCGAGCAGGGTCTGGCGAGAGACCTGTTCGCGGCGCTCGACATGATGGAGGCCTGTGCCCCGCTGCACGAGATCTTCGGTCCGAGCTTCATCGAGATCTTCTGCGCCATCAAGCGTGTGGAGCACGAGAATTTCTTCGAGGTCATCAGCCCCTGGGAGCGCGAGCACCTGCTGCTCAATGTCTGAGCGGTCATGAGGGCGCGAACCGGCAAGCGCGAGTGCTGAGTGATGAGAGCGTTCAGGGTAGGCGAGTGGCTCGTTCAACCTGAACGCAATACGATCACCCGGAGCCATACGGTAAGGCACCTCGAGCCGCGGGTCATGGATCTGCTCGTCTTCCTTGCCGAGCATCAGGGGGAAGTGCTGAGCGGCGATCGTATCCTCCGCAACGTCTGGCCGCACACCTACGTCAGTGACGGTGCCCTGCAGACCGCTGTTTCCGCCCTGCGCAAGGCCGTCGACGATGATGCGCGACGTCCGACAATGATCGAAACAATCCGCAAGCGCGGGTATCGGCTCCTCGTCGAGAGCACCGCATCGCGGCCGCTGGTGGCGGTGTTGCCGTTTCAGGACCTGTCCCAAGACGAGGAAACGTATCTGACCGATGGGCTGACGGACACGCTCATCTCCGCGCTGGGCCGCAACACGGCGATCCGGGTGATCTCCAGGCATTCTGTCATGGCCTTTCGAGATTCCCGGTTGCCGCTGGCTGAGATCGCAGAGCATCTCGGTGTCAGCTACGTGGTGGAAGGTGCGGTGCGGCGGGACGCGTCGGAGATTGGGGTGGCCGTGAAGGTGATAGATGCCGCTGTCGACGAGTACGTGTGGACCCGCGACGAGTCTGTTTCGCTGGACGGGATCTTCGAGCTTCAGCAGAGGCTCGCGGGGGAGATCACTACCTGCATGGTGGGTCCTTCCGGCGGGTTTGACGCTGAACCGATCCCGGAGGTGACACCCGACGCCGTGGAGGACTACCTGCGGGGTCGCTTCCACTGGAACAAGTTCGCTCCTGACCATTTTCCCCGGGCGCTCGCGTGCTTCGAGTCGGCGGTGAGCCGAAGCCCGGATTTTGCCGCGGCTCACGCGGGCATTGCCGATGTCTGGGGTGCGCTGGGCTACTGGGGGATGCTGCCGGCTTCCGATGTGCGCGCTCCCTTGCGTGCTTCGCTCGCCCGCGCGGGGGCCTTCCGGACGACCAGCGCGGAGTGGAACGTGCTGGCCGGGGCTGCCAGTTTCCACTTCGATCACGACTGGCCGGGCGCGCTCGGCTTTCTCGAGCAGGCGATTGACCTCAATCCCAGCCTTGCGCATGCGCGGGTGCTGATGTCCCTCATTCTGGGCACCCTCGGTGATGACCGTGCGCTGGAGGAGGCGGATCGTGGTCGGCGTCTGGACCCGCTCGCGCCGCCGGTACTGCTCGCGCGTGCCTTGTGTCTGTCCCGAGTCGGCCGCTATGCGGATGTGGCGACAGAAATCGGCCGTATGCGCGAGATAGAGCCCGAGTTTCCGCCCGCCATCGAGCTCGATGCGGATCTCGCCTGGGTGGTCGGTGCGGCGGATGCCATGGAGAAGGAGCAGCGCGTCTGGCGCCATCACGACGAGCTCGCGGCGCTGCTCCGTGGGCACGGCGAGGTGGGGGCGCGGATGTCACGGGCTGCCCGTCGGCTCGCGGCGGTGTCGCGGGAAACCTATGTGTCCCCTCGTGTGGTGGCGCGCTTGCTGAGTCTGGCCGGTCACGTCGATGAGGCGATCGACGTGCTGCACCAGGCGCTGGATGACGAGGACCTGATGCAGATCGACTTCCTGCAGATGAATCCTGCCTTCCAGGCCGTGCGGCGGCATCGTCGTTATCCGGAGCTCGCCGGGCGTATCGGCCTGCCGGCAGCGACGCCGGTTTAGATCCGGAGGTTTTCCCCAGGTTTCGCCAAGGAACCCGGTGGAGGGGCTGTCTAGGATGGTCTCTCACATTCCGGAGGGGATTTCCGATGAAAGCACACGTTCTGATCCGAGGACCGGCCGTCATGCTGGTCGTCGCACTG
>JASFLG010000556.1:0-3247 GCA_050118205.1 Pseudomonadales bacterium | reverse complement strand
TGATCCAGACCGAGTCCACGGACTCGTGCCCGTCGTGCACCGCCAGGTGGTCGGCGGGTGCCGCGGCCAGGAAGAAGTGCGTGTCGAACCGCTTCGGCACCATGGGCGGGGTGATCCAGTGCGCGAAGTGCACGAGCTCATCGCACGCCAGGCGCAGCGACTCGGTGCGCAGGAACTCGAGAATCGTGAGCTCCCCCTTGTGCAGCCGGTCGCGATACGCCTCGAGCGTGGCGAGCCGTTCAGCACCGATGAGCGCCTGCGACCCCTCCGGTCGGGCCAGCAGCACGCCGCACTCCTCGAAGGCCTCGCGGATGGAGGCCACCTGAATGGCGCGCATGTCCGGGTCCGTGAGGGCCCCGTCCAGATGGGGGTCGAGGTCGGGATCGAAATCCGCGGGGTCCGCCTTGCCGCCGGGGAACACCAGCGCGCCGGAGGCGAAATCGATCTGATGGTGACGCACGACCATGAACACCTCGAGGCCCGCGGGGCTGTCGCGCAGCATGAGGATGGTGGCGGCCGGGACCGGCTCCGCCGGCGTCTTGTCGTTCATACGCGTCTCTCGAAAACGGGGCGGATCAGCGGCCGGCAACCTCTTTGATGAAGGTGTCCATGGTCGCGATCTTCTGGTCCTTCGAGCCCAGGGTGAAGTCGGGCACGATCAGCTCGTCGACGCCGGCCGCCTCGTACTCGGCAGCGATGTCGCGCACCTCTGCCGGCGTGCCGATGATGGCCGCCTGCTGCAGGTTGGCGCCCCGCATCTGCTTGAGAAAGGCGTCGTCCTCGCTCATGAACAGCAGCGCCACCGCCGAGCGCTGGATGTCCTTTGGATCTCGGCCGACGGAGGCACAGTGCTCGTCGAGAACGGCCATTTTCTGGCGCAGCGTGTCCACGGTGCCCCACACGTTCCACTCGTCCGCGTACTTGGCCGTGATCTTCAGCGTCATCTTCTCCCCGCCGCCGCCGATCAGGAGCGGCAGGGGTTTCTGCACCGGCTTGGGCTCGAGGGAGGCGTCCTCGAGCTGATAGTAGTTGCCGGCAAACGTGGTTTTGGTTTCCGAGAACAGCGATTTGATCACCTGGCAGGCCTCGTCGAGGCGTTTCAGCCGTTCCACGACGGTGTAGAACGGGATGCCGTACTGCATGTGCTCGTTTTCCTGCCAGCCGCTGCCGAGACCCAGCACCACGCGGCCAGCCGTGATGTGATCCAGGGTGGCAGCCATCTTGGCGAGCACGGCGGGATGCCGGTACGTGTTGCCGGTGACCAGCGTGCCGAGCCGCACGCGGGGGACCCGGGCGCCGAGGGCGGCGAGGGTGATCCATGCTTCCGGCCAGGGCGCTGAGGTGTCCTCGGCGTTGGGCATGAAGTGGTCGGCATACCACAGGCCGTCCCAGCCCGTCTGCTCGGCGTGCGAGCAGAGTTCGAGCACCTCGTCGAATGGTTGGCTCGGGTTCGGCCAGAAGCTGAATCGCATGACATCTCCCCTGAAAATGCGGCGTAGCGGGGCATGTTCGCTTATGCCGCAGGCTATGGCAAACTCGGCCAGGGTAGGGGGACGCTACATGACTATGCTCGTCACCGGACGCTTGCGTTTGCGTCCGCTGTGTCACGACGACGTGGAGGCGCTGCACCGGCTCCACAACGATCCGGAGGTGCGCCGATATCTCTGGGACAACCAGCAGATCTCCACAGAGCACGTCCGCCAGATCGTGGATGAGAGTCACGCCTGCTTCCGCGACCTGGGCGCCGGTTTCTTCGCCATCGAGATGCTGGACACACCCGGCGAGCTGGTCGGTTTCTGCGGCTATCGGCGTTTCGAGGGCAGCGACCAGCCGGAGCTTCTGTACGGAATCCTGCCCGAGTTCTGGGGTCAGGGGTTCGTCACCGAGGCGGCCAAGGCGGTGCTCAGGCACGGTTTCGAGGCGTGCGGCATGGAGCGAGTGATCGCCGCCACGGACACGCCGAACCAGGCGTCCGTGCGGGTGCTCCAGCGTCTCGGCATGTTTTTCAGCGAACGGCGCGAATATCATGGTCTGGATACGGTGTTTTACGGCCTGGAACGGGAAGAATTCGTCGGTTGAACGTACGCCTGTTAACGGTGGATTTCCGGCTCGGCGGCTGCCGTTCCCTGAAGGAGAAGCGACAGCGGCTCAAGGGGTTACGTGAACGGTTCGGGCGCGCCACCAATGTGGCCGTCTGCGAGAGCGCCTTTCAGGACGTGCTGCAGCGGGCTCAGTGGTCGTTCATTGCCACGGCTGCGAGCGGCGACGTGGCGGAGCGTGCGCTCAGCGAGATCCTTCAGTCCATCCAGTTGACAGTGGACGCGGAGCTGATCGACGTGCACCGCGAGACCCTGATTCCGTAAGGCCTTCCCGGCAGGTCAAATTCGGCACTGATTGGCTAAACTAGCAACGTGGCATCTCTACTCGTCGTCATCGCCGTCACCGTCGTGGTGGTCCTCTGGGTCCGCGGGACCCGGCGGAACCGGGTGCGCTGGCTGGAGCGGTTGGACCTCCCGGGCATCTGGGAACGCGAAGGTGAGTGGGGCCGGCTCGAGCTGACCGGCGGCCTGGATCACGGCAGCTATCGGATCGCCGAAGGTGCCAGCAACGTCCGCCTGGCCGGCAGCTGGCGACTGGAAGGTCACACCCTGCATCTCACCGATGAGGGCGGAGAGACCCGGGATTACGATCTGCGGCTCTTTCAGGAAGGCAAGATCGGCATCGACGGTCCCGGCCTGGAACGCCGGATATATCAGAAGGTGCCGAGCAACGTGGTGCCGCTCCGGGGACGTTCCGGCAGCTGAACGAGGGCGGGGTCAGCGGTCGTAGTCGCGGCGCCCTTTGACGTCCGGATGGCGTCGTGGCGCGATTTCCTCCGCGAGGCGCTCCGGATTGCGTCTGTCCGTTTTTGCGATGCGTCGATCCCTGGTGCCCGATCTTTTTTCCTCGGCCAGGGCCTCGCTGCCCTGGTCATCCTTGGCCCGATCGTCCATTTCGACGGCCGTGTTCTGGTTCTCTGGCATATCGCTCTGGTGTGGCTGCAGCATCCGCGGAACAGACCGGAAATTTTACCACTTCCGCGACGGATATGGGCAGGCGCAAGTTCGCGTGGGGAGCCAGCTTCGGTACAATGCGCCGTTTTTTTCGGAGGCCTGAATGCAGACGCTGCTCGCGGATGTGGCTGAGCTGGTGCGACGCGCCCTGCGCCTGCTGCCCGGTTCGGAGTCCCCGGACTGGACGAGCACCG
>JASFLG010000555.1:0-3250 GCA_050118205.1 Pseudomonadales bacterium | reverse complement strand
GATCACGCTGAACAACTTCCCGGCCGGCGAACGGGCGTTGCAGACCATCATCCAGATCCGGCGGCAGCACGACTCGCCCACCCCCGAGATCGCCCAGTCCATCCTGGACCTGGCCGACTGGCACCTGTTGTTCGAGCACACCCGGGAGGCGTTCCCGCTCTACCAGCTCGCCTACGAGATGATGCAGACGGTGGACGGCTTCCCGGTCGAGGACTTCTTCGGGCAGCCCAAGCTCATCTACTTCCCGGCCCCGGTCGATCCCTCCGCACCCGACGTGCCGCAGACCAAGGCAGAGGGACTGGTCACCGTGCGTTTCGATGTCACCGACCGCGGATCTCCCCGTCGCCTGGAGACGGTGGCATCGGATCCGGACGGCATGATGGACTACCGGGTGCGCAAGAGCATCCGAGCCGCCCGCTTTCGTCCGGCCATCGTCGACGGCGAGCCGACGGAGACGGAGGGCTATACCTATACGTACCGTTTCACCTACTACCCCCAGGTCACCCTCAGTGACGCCTCGGCCAAGTCGGACGGATGAGCCGGTCAGCTCCCGTTCAGGTTAGGATGTCTAGCATCGGACCCCACGGGCCGGACGGCCGTTTCGAGGCGGCACGACGGACCCTGCCGAATTCGAGGGGGATGAAGTCATGAGCAACAGCACGCACCGAATCGCCTGGATGCTGAGTGCCGCCGCGGTCCTCGCGCTGGCGGGCTGCGCATCGAGCAGCAGCTCGCCGCCACCCTCGTCGCCCAGCATGCCGTCGCCGAGCAGCAGCTCGCCGAGCTCACCCTCATCGAGCCCCAGCTCACCTTCGTCGCGCCCGAGCTCGCAGAGCCCCAGCTCGTCCGGTTCCCAGAGCCCGGGATCGCCGAGCACGAGCTCATCCTCATCGAGCAGCTCGAGCTCCGGGTCGAGCGGCGGCAGCCAGATGCCCAGCATGCCGGGCGGCATGCCTCCGGGCAGCCAGAGCCCCGGACAGCAGTCGCCCGGCGGGCAGACCTCAGGCGGGCAGCAGATGCCCGGCCAGACCACGGGCAGCGCTCAGATGCCGGGCGGTCAGACACCCGGTCAGCCGACGCCCGGGTCCCAGGGCGAGGGCAACCTGCCGGGCCAGCCATCCGATCCGACCTGGGACCCACAGACCGGGGGCGGGCTTCCAGGTGGCGAGCAGCAGCCATCGGGGAGCAGCGACGAGGGCTCCTGGGAGTCGGGGGTTCCCGGCGGCTCCGGCGAGGACGGCTGGGAGACGAGCAACCAGCTTCCGGGCGGCCAGGCATCCCGAGTCCCGCCGATGCCGTCCGAACAGGGTCTGCCGCCGGGATCGGGAGACGGCGAGACCGGCGCCCAGTCCGGCACCGATACGGCCGGTGGGCCCGGTGGACAGGGTGGCGACGGAGAGCTCGACAAGGCACTGAAGGATTTCGACGGCGGGATTCTGGCCGAGCGGGCCGTCATCCAGGCCCGGACCAACGAGCGCGCGGGAACCAGCAACACACCCTCGGAGTTGCCCGGCTCCGGTGGCGCCACCGGCGACGTCGAGACCACCGGGGATCCGGGCTCCGCTCAAGTGGAACCCGCAGTCTACGAGCCTGCCGGGCTGCCATCCCAGCATACGGCCCAGAAAGGTGCCCCCACGAACACGACCGTACCGGACGACGTGCCGGACGCCAGGGACGACGACATCATCGCACGCCAGCTCAGGGAGGCTGCCATGAACGAGACGGATCCGGAGCTTCGGGAGAAGCTCTGGGAGGAGTACCGGCGCTACAAGGGCGCCTGAACGGGCGAGCGAGCGCACGACGAACCCTATGAAGCAGCAGAGATCTCAACCCACCCGACCGCGACGCGAAGCCTGCGCCCGAACCGTGGCCCTGCGTGTCCTCATGCTGGCCGGCGCGCTGCTGCTGGGAGGATGCGTCAGTGAAACGGTACGGGTAGTGGACATGACCCCGCCGGAGCAGCTCGAGCACGAGCAGAGCGAGTCCGAGCTTCTCGACATCGGCATCGCGATCTTCGACCCGAACGTCCCGGAGGATTACGACGAACAGATCGAGCAGCTGATCGCGCCCGACATCCGCCGGGCGGAAGCGAACTACATGCCCTACTTCGCCAAGAACCTTCTGCAGAGCACGGGCAACTGGGGCGCCGTGCGGGTCGTGCCCCGACCGACACACGCCGTGGACGTGATTGTCAACGGCAGGATCCTGCACTCCAACGGCGAAAGCATGGGTGTCGAGATCTCAGTGCATGACGCCACCGGGAAGGAGTGGTTCACCAAGGATTACGAGGCGCTCGCGAGCAAGTACGCATACGACGACGCCATCCCCCCGGGCATCGATCCGTTCCAGTCCATCTACAAGTCGTTCGCCGACGATCTGCTCGAGTATCGCAAGAACCTGACCAGCGACGAGATCCACACGATTCGCACCACCGCGGAGATGAAGTTCGCCCGGGACTTTGCCCCGGACGCTTTCTCCGACCACCTCGGCAAAACCAAGGATGGTGAGGTCGAGCTGGTCCGACTGCCGGCCGACGACGATCCGATGCTCTCCCGGGTGCGCAAGGTCCGCGAGCGGGAGTACCTGTTCATTGACACCCTGGATGAGTACTACGAGAACTTTCAGCGGGAAATGTACCCGGCCTATCAGAACTGGCGGAAGGCCACCTACGAGGAAGCGATCGCCTACAACGAGCTGAAGGCCCAGTCCCGCGCCCGCGCCATCGGCGGGGCCGTGGCCATCGCCGGCGGCATCGCGGCGATGAGCGAGAGCAGCAACGCGTATGTGGACACCAGCGGCCTGGTGAGCGTGATGAGCGGCGCCATGCTCCTGAAGACCGCCATCACCAAACGGGACGAGGCGCAGATTCACGCCGAGGTGCTCGAGGAGGTCGGGGTGGCCGCGGAGGCAGACATCATGCCCCACACCATCGAGCTCGAGAACCAGACAGTGCGCCTGCAGGGCAACGTGGACCAGCAGTACGACGAGTTGCGCGGCATTCTAAGAAAGCTCTATTTTGCCGATCTGGGGCTGCCGGAACCGGATCCTGCCCCAGCGACGGACGAGGACGAGGCCAAGGCCGACACCTCGGAGCTGTAATCAGAACGCAGGCCCGCTCACCCGATGAGTGATGAAGAGTTCAGCCCGATCCGACCCAGGTCGGTTCCGCTGAGTCACGTACAACGTTCCGCCGACAGCCCACGCGCACCCGGACGAGCCGTCCCGTGGCGCGGCGCGGCCATCGCCGTAG
>JASFLG010000554.1:0-3255 GCA_050118205.1 Pseudomonadales bacterium | reverse complement strand
CTCTTCGATCAGGCGTAGCGGATCGTAGAGCGGCAACAGATACACCAGCGATCCGAGACGGATGGTCCCGGTGCGCTGGGCAGCAGCCGCGAACAACAGATTGGCCGATGGGGCCGCATCCAGCACCGTGAAGTGGTGTTCCGCCTTGTGATAGCACCAGAAACCGGCGGCGTCTGCCGCCTCGATCATCTTCAGGCGGTTCTCATACCGCTCGGATACGGGTTCGTCGCGTACTTCAAAGTGATCGAAAATGCCGAATCTCATGCTGTGCCCTTACCGCACAAGCTACCGCATGAATTCTGTATCACGTCGCGCACATTGGCGAGCACAGATGCGGAAAGGGTAGCCACCGCAACTATCGACACAGGCAGAGCGCCGTCTCAATCACGACCGCTGGTAGACTCGGTCTTCGCGGTGGCTGCCACGGTGATGACGAACAGGCCGTCTATCGTGAGCTCTGCCGGATCATCGAGGAGACGGTCGATGACATCCGGGCGAGCGGTTGCCTGATCTAGGCATCCCGCGATCACCTGATTCCGCCCGCCCTCCGGGGCGCATCCTCCGCCGGTTGTGCTTCCCCGGCTCCGTGCTAGCATCGACCGCCGGGGAGGAAGCCAGCCATGCCACGAGAGCCGAAACCGCAGTCGTACTACGACGACATCAAACGCAAGTTCGCCGAGGAGCGCGACCTGCGCCTCGCCTACCGCCCGGAAGGCACCGCACAGTTCACCTCCGATCTGGACGGCGCGCTCGAGAGATATGCGATCGACCCCTACGCCGATGGGTTCGAAGCGCGCGAGCCGATCGACGACACGGTGGAGGTGCTCTTCATCGGCGGCGGCTTCTCCGCCCTGCTCACCTCGGCACGCCTGCGCGAGCGCGGTGTGGAGTCCATCCGCATCGTCGAGCGCGGTGCGGACGTGGGTGGCACCTGGTACTGGAATCGCTATCCCGGGGTGGCCTGCGACGTGGTCTCCTACGACTACCTGCCGCTGCTCGACGAGCTGGACTACGTGCCGGTCAACCACTATTCGCGGGGGCCGGAGATTCTGGCGCACTGCCGGGCGATCGCGAAGAAATACGATCTCTACGACCTGGCCGTCTTTCAGACCACGGTGACCTCCACCGTCTGGAACGAGACGGAGCAGCTCTGGCACGTCGAAACGGACCGGGGCGATACCATGCGCGCCCAGTTCGTGATCTGCGCCAACGGCACCCTGTCCAAGCCGAAGCTCTCGAAGATCAAGGGGATGGAGACCTTCAAGGGCCACTCCTTCCACACCTCGCGCTGGGACTACGCCTACACGGGCGAGAAGCTCGAGCACCTGCGCGACAAGGTGGTGGGCATCATCGGCACCGGCGCAAGCGCCGTACAGGCGGTGCCCGAGCTCGCCAGGCAGTCGAAGGAGCTCTACGTCTTTCAGCGCACGCCCTCCTCCATCGACATCCGCGATGACTGGCCGACGGACCCCAACTGGGCCAGACGGCTGAAGCCGGGCTGGCAGGCGAAAAGGCGGGAGAAGGTGCTGGCCGCCATCGAGCGTTCCCCGGAGCAGCAGGCGCGGCTCGACGCCATGACCCCGGAGGAGAAGGTCCGTGCCCAGGAGAACGCCAACATCGACTACATGATGCGCATCCACCGGCGCATCGAGCAGGAGGTGCACGACCCGGAAACGGCGGAGGCGCTGAAGCCCTGGTACATGTTCATGTGCAAGCGCCCGTGCTTCCACAACGAGTATCTGCCTTCATTCAATCTGCCGACGGTGCATCTGGTGGACACGCACGGCGAGGGCATTACGGAGATCGGCGAGCGCGGCCCGATCTTTCACGGCAAAACCTATGAGCTCGATCTGCTGATCTACGCCACCGGCTTCGAGGTGCAGAAGACGGGTATCTACAACCGCATCGTCGGCAAAGGCGGGCTGGACCTGGAAGACAAATACGCGGACGGGATCCGCACCCTGCTCGGCATCCACACCCACGGCTTCCCGAACCTGTTCATCATGGGCGGCTATCAGGCGTCCTTTCAGTTCAACCTCACGGACATGCTGCAGACCCAGGGCGACCACATCGCCGAGTGCATCGACTACGTGCGCCGGCACGGCTACCGGACCCTGGATCCCACGGAAGATGCGGAGGAGTGGTGGGTGCAGGAGGTGATCGCGCACCGCGGCAAGACCTCCCGCAACCGGGACTGCACGCCCGGTTATTACAACTTCGAAGGGGAAGACAACCGCCGCCAGGACGGCAACTACAACGGCGGCTTCCGCCAGTACTTCCTGCACCAGGGGGAGGTGCGCGCGCACATGGCGGAGAACTTCGAGTTCACGCGCTCCGCCTGATCGGCGGAACAGGGCCCGGGCGATGACGAGCGTGAAAGCACTGGAAGATCTCGGCAGGACCCGCCTGTCCCCGGGCTTCTTTCTGCGCGACTTTCTCCACTCGGAGGTCGCGCAGGTCGAGGGGATCGCCAACGTTCCCGTCGATCCGGTCCTTGCCATCGAGGCCGGCAGGAACCTCTGCCTGCACGTGCTGGAGCCCATCCAGGCGGCGCTCGGCAAGGTGAGCATCCGATCCGCCTACCGCTCGCCGGAAGTGAACCGGATCGGCAACGAAAAGGGCCACAACTGCGCCGCCAACGCGTACAACCATGGCCGCCATATCTGGGACGTGCGTGACGAGGCCGGTAACGTCGGCGCCACCGCCTGTGTGGTGGTGAATTCGTTCGTCGACTACTACGAGGCGACCGGTGACTGGCCCGCGCTCGCCTGGTGGATCCACGACCACGTGCCGGCCTATCGCGAGATCACGTTCTATCCGAAGCTCGCCGCCTTCAACATCAACTGGTATTCGGGCGAGGTTCCCGAGCAGACCATCTCCGCGCAGGTGCCGAATCCAGCAACCGGTAAGAAGGGTATCCTCACGCGCACCGGCTGGGAGAACTTCGCGGGTTCGCATGCCGATTCGTATGAGACGTGGCTCAATGGTCTGAGCTGAGCCCGCCGGCAGGAGCGCTCCCAACGTGCGTATCTGGCCGATTCTGAAAAACGTTCTGTTCACCGTGCTCGTGCCCGGCACCGTCGCCGGTTGGCTGCCGTACTGGCTTTTCGGGCCGTACGTCCTGCACGGCGACGCCCCGTCCCTTATCGCCGGCGTGGTTCTCATTGCAGGAGGCGCGGCGCTGTATGTCGCCTGCGTATGGCCGTTCGCCAGCATCGGCGAGGGCACCCCGGCCCCGATCGACCCGCCCGTGCG